>DASVUW010000463.1:0-4264 GCA_036386845.1 Allosphingosinicella sp.
CTGCGGCTTGTCTCCCGTCGCCATTGCGCTAATTCGGCAGCGGACCCCCTTCGAAAGTCCCGCCGATGCGTATCCTGCTCGCCCTGCTGATCCTCTCGAGCGCCTTCGTCCCGGCCGCCGCCCAGCCGCCGGTCGCCGCTCCGGCCCGGACGCTCGAGGCGATGCGGCGCGCTTTCCCGCTCGACCACCAGGCGATCGCCGCCACGCTCGTCGGCAAGGCGCCGGAGGAGGCACGGCGCCTGGCCTATGCCGGCATCGACCGCTTCCTGCGCAGCCGCAGCGGGGCGGTCCTCGCCGCTCCGGGGCCCTCGCTGGTGGCGATCGAAGCGCGGCAGGCGGCCCTGCTCCGCGCCCTGGCCAGGCAGGACGTAAGGCTCTGCGCGACGGTCGGCGACCGCGGTTTCTTCAGCAGCGAGGCCCTGGCGGGCGCCGCGCCCGCCGGGCTGGACGATTATGGCGTCGCCCTGATCGAAGCGGCGAAGGCGGGCGCTGGCACGCCGCGCGCGCCTGTCCTCGCGACGAAAGAGGATTTTCAGGCCTGGCTGCAAGCGGTCGAGAAGATCGAGCCGGGAGTGCCGGTCTGGGCGATGCTCCAGGACCGCGAGCTTCGGGCGCGTTCGACTCCGGACCAGCTCTGCCGCGGGGCCGCCGCCATGCACGAGGCGGTCGCCGCCCTGCCGCCGGGGCGGAACGAGCGCCTGGCAAGGACCCTGCTCCGGTCGGTGGTCGGCTCGCCGGCGCCTTAGCGGAACAGGCCGCGCCCGAGGCCGTTTGCGGAAGCGGTCTCGAACTGCAGGAGCGCGCGGAATGGACGAACGGGAAGGGCAGCCGGACATCGGCAACGGCCTCAGCGAAGCGGCGCTGGCCGATCACGACCCCGAGGATATCGGCGGCGCCGGCGGATCGAGCGGCGGCGGCACCATCGCCGGGCGCGGCGAGCCTTCGGGCGGGACGCTTGGAGGCACGGTCGGCGTGCCGGGCGGCAAGGATACCGGGATCGCGGCCGAGGCGGCCGCGCTCGGCGACGCGTCGGGCGCACTGGCCGACGAGGCCGCCAAGGCCCAGCCCGGCGCGGAGCGGTTGAGCGGCGGCGGCACCGGTGCGGAGGCGATCGGCCAGGGTGCCGGACGGGGCGAGATCGGATCGGGTACGCCTGGCGACAAGGGCGATCTCGGCGGCGGCGACTTCGGACGGAGCCCGACGGGAACGGCAAGCCCGGGCGGCGAGGGAAGGGCCTGAACTCAACCCGTCGCCCCAGCGAAGGCTGGGGCCCCAGCGATGACAGGCGCCGAGGATTTCACCCACTGGGGTCCCAGCCTTCGCTGGGACGATGCGTGACCCCAAAACGAAATGGAGGCCGGCATTGCTGCCGGCCTCCACTGTCCCTAGGTCGTTGGCTTTGCCCGTGAAGGCGAGGCCGCCTTTCCCAGGGAGGTTCCGGCCGAGGCCTTGCGGCCCCGGTCGGTCCCTCAGGTTCCTTGCGCCAGACCATTGCTGGTCCGGTTCCAGTCCCTGCGGGTTCCGTGCCCTGCCTTGCGGCCGGCTTTCGGTTCCCTGGCGGGTCCCTTCCTTCTTACGCCTTGCGGCTTCGAATTCCGGTTCCCTGTCGGACGCCGATGAAGCGAAGCTTCTTCGTGTCCTTTCGCGGTTCCCTCCGCCCGAGGGCTTCAGGTTCCGCCGGACCCTCGAAGGAAAGTGGGTTCGGCTTTGGCTTGCGCCGCTGCCTCGCGCTTCTTCCTTCCGGTTGCCCGGACCTTGCTTCGAACTGCTTCGGTTCTTGCGAACTTCCGCCGTCCTCTGCCTGGCCGTCCCTGGGAGCGTCTCTCGTTTCCGAAAGGCCGCTTCCCTGCGACAAGAGGATATTGGCACCGATTTGCGAGTCGCGCCAAGCTCGGAATCTGGTACCTCGCCTGTGGATAACGGGGATAATGGGGATAAACATGGATTAATTTCGAGTCGAGCGGTCATGCCAGCGAAGGCTGGCATCCCGGCGGGTGAAAAGCGCGGCGGTCTTCACCCGCCGGGGCCCAGCCTTCGCTGGGGCGACGAGCTTGCAAGCCGCCGCCGGCCCGGCCATGAACCCGCCATGCGCCGCAAAGCCCGAACCGCTTCGAAGCCCGAGAATCGCCCGCGCTTCTGGGGTCGACACGCCGTCGCCGCGGCGCTGGCCAATCCGGAGCGTGAAATCGTCCGGATCTGGGCGACCCGGGAGGCGGCGGCCGAGGTCGAGCTTCCGAAGGATGTGCCCTTCACCTTCGCCGACGTCGCGGACCTCGGGCGGCTGGTGCCGAAGGACGCGCCGCATCAGGGGCTGGTCGCCGAGGTGGAGCGGCTGGACGATCTGCTGCTCGCCGACATTCTCCAGGACGCGCCCGAGCGCCGGCCCCTGCTCGTCCTGGACCAGGTCACGGACCCGCACAATGTCGGCGCGATCCTGCGCTCGGCGGCGGCGTTCGACGCCCTCGCCCTGGTGACCCAGGACCGGCACGCTCCGCCCGAATCTGGAGCCCTGGCCAAGGCCGCGAGCGGAGCGCTCGAGACGGTGCCCTGGGTCCGGGTGGTCAACCTCGCCCGCGCCCTCGACGAGATGGCCGAGGCCGGCTTCTGGAGGATCGGCCTGACCGGCGAGGCCGACATGACTTTGGCCGAGGCGGTAGGGCCGGCCCGGGTGGCGCTGGTGCTCGGCGCGGAAGGGGAGGGGATGCGCCAGAACACCGAGGCGCATTGCGACGCCCTGGCCCGGCTCCCGATCAGCGGCCGCATCGAAAGCCTCAACGTTTCCAACGCGGCCGCGGTCGCGCTATATGCGGTGGCGACGCATAAGGAATAATCGGGGGGTCAGTCATGTCGTTCATGCGCTTCGCGTTCGTGGCCGCGGCCGCGCTCGCGCTTTCGTCCTGCATCCTGAGCCCGGGCAAGTTCGTCTCGACGCTCCACATCGCCAAGGACCGGAGCTTCACCTTCACCTATGCCGGCGAGGTCATCCTGCTCGATCCGGCGTCGGCGATGCAGCAGGGAATGCAGGAGGGCCTCGCCGGGATGGGCGAGGAGGGGGCGGGCGACGAGGGCAATATGGCCGCGCCCGCGCCGAAAGCCGGATCTGCGGCGGAGACCGCCCAGGCTGTCGCGGAGGCCAAGGCGGTCGCTGAAGCCCTCTCGAAGGAGGTCGGCTACCGCTCGGTCGAATATCTCGGCAAGAACAGGTTCCGGGTCGATTATTCGATGACCGGCAAGCTCGACCGGAGCTTCGTCTATCCGGTCAACATGGACGCCAAGTCGATCATCCCATGGCTGGTCGTCGAGGTCCGCAAGGACGGCACGGCGCGGTTCCAGGCGCTAGCCTTCGGCGACCAGGACATGGATATGGGCGCCGCGGCCAAGCCCGATTCCGCGCCCAAGGAGCGCGACGGCACCTTCACCTTCACGACCGACGCCGAGCTGGTCATGCAGAATAACGAGGCCGGCATGGCGCCCGGGCCCGGCAAGAAGGTCGTCTGGCGGGTCACTCCGGCGAGCAAGACCGTTCCGACGGCGGTGGTGAGGTTTACGATGTGAGGCTCGTCATCCCGGACTCGACCCGGGATTCGTGTTCATGGATTCCGGCGTTCGCCGGAATGACGATGAGTGGCGATTAATGGCGATTAATCGCGATCAGTAAGGATCCTCGGGCGCTATCTGCACCCTCAGCCCGTCATATTCCGGGCCGAACTTGATCTGGCAGGAGAGCCGGCTGCTCTCGACCCGGTGGTCGGTGGTGTCGAGAAGGTCGTCCTCGTCCACTCCCACCGGCGGCAGGGCGGGCAGCCACTCCGGGTCGACATGGACGTGGCAGGTCGCGCAGCTGCAGCAGCCGCCGCACAGAGCGAGCAATTCGTCGAAGCCGGCGTCGCGGATATTCTCCATGACGCTCCAGCCGTCCTTGCCCTCGATGGTCTTTTCCGCTCCGTCGCGGTTGATGATGGTCAGCTTCGCCATGGCCCGGGGCCTATGCTAGGCGCGAGACTCGAAAACAAGGGAGCAATTGTGGGGATATCCGCCCAAGACTTGCGGAATTCGCTGGACGAGCTTGCCGGGCGCGAGCCCAGGATCGCCGCGGCGCTGGCCGCGGTCGGCTATCCCGAGCCGAGGATCAGCGAGCCGGGCTACCAGACGCTTCTGCGCGCGATCGTCGGGCAGCAGGTGTCGGTCGCCTCGGCGGCGTCGATGTGGACGAAGCTCACCGCCGCGGTCGGCGATCCGCCAGATCCGAAGGCCCTCCTCGCCG
>DASVUW010000464.1:0-4902 GCA_036386845.1 Allosphingosinicella sp.
CGCGCAGCCCTTCCGACCAGGCGGTCATCCGCTCGATGAAGTCGAGCTTCTGCCCGAACTTGGGATTGACCTCGCGATCGGGGGTGTCGCCGCCGGCCGGGACGTAGACGTTCTCGAGGCGGATCCCGCATTCGAGGCGGACCCCGATATGCCGGGCCTCGCCATTGGCCTGCCAATCGTGCCGCTCCTCCTCACGGGCGGGAAGCCGGCTTAGGATCGCCACGCCGTGATGCATTCGCTGGCCGCAGAGGATCTGGTGGACGTAGCCGAGGCTCCGGAACATCCCCGCCGGGAAATCCGGATCGCAGACCTTGGTCTCCTGCAGGCACAATATATCGGGCTCCTCCTCGCGGAGGAACTTCTCGACGATCTCCATTCGGGCGCGGACGGAATTGATGTTCCAGGACGCGATCTTGAGGCCGGAAGACATGGAACGGCTCTAACCGGGACGGTCTTTCCTGTCGATGACGAGGGGACCGTACGTGAAAAGGCCCCCGCTCCGGGGGCGTGGAGCGAGGGCCAACCAAGCGTGGTCTACGCGAGGCGCGATTACGGCGGCACGCCGGGCAACAGGGGGAAAACCCGACAGCGACCACCCGCAATCGCAATTGATGTTTTAGTGTCTCATTCCTGTCGCCGCGATGAATGGAGGCCTTGTCATTCCCCCGAAAGCCGGAATTCAGTTCTGAATCTGAACTGATTTTTGGCTCAGGCTTTGCCCCGCTTGACGGGCCGCTGGAAAGTGAAGGCGCTGTCCGCGACCGGAACGTTGAAGCGCTGGCCGGAAAGCTTGACGGTCGTCCGGTTGTTCTGCGCGTCGACCACCGTCCAGCCCTGGAGCAGAAGGCCCGAAGGCGCGCCTCCTACCTTGGCGAAGCCTAGCGTGATCGTCCCGAATTCCGGCTTCCTGGGATCGCGCGCCTGTACGAGCATGGTCTGCGAATCGTTGCGGACGACCTTGGCGATCCGGCTGAGGTCCGGGTTCGGGTTCAGCAGGACTCCGAGCGGGGAGTTGCCGATCGGCCAGCCGTCGACCCGGCCCGTTTCGTAGTCGATCATGTTGAGCTTGCGGCCGTCCGCGACGATCAGCATCGGGACGCCCTTCTGATACTGGAATCGAAGCTTGCCGGGCCGCTTCAGGGTCATCATGCCGATCAGCGCCCGGCCCTTGCGGTCCGTCTGGCGGAAGCTGGCCACCATCGTATTCACGCCCTTGAGGTGCGCGGTCACCTGGGTGAGCGGCGAGGCGGCCTGGGCCGCGACGGGGGCTTGCGGCGCCAGCATGGCAACGGCCGCGGCCGACCCGGCGGCGAGGGCGAGCGTCTTCAAACGCATCATTTTCAAAGTCTCCACAGATGGAATTTGAGGCGGCGCTAGCCTTCCGCTCTTGAATGCCCTCTGAACCCGAGGGTTCCTTCTTACCCCTCTCCCTGCAGGGGAGAGGGACAGGCGAGCGAAGCTCGCCAGGGTGAGGGCACGCCCTCGCTTCTTCGGGCCCTCACCCTCCCACCGCTTCGCGGCGGGCCCCTCCCTCTCCCCTGCAGGGAGAGGGAATTAGTGAAGCGGCCGCCCTTCGGAATCGACCAGCACTTCGCGGCGGCCGACATGATCGGGGGCGCTGACGATTCCGTCCTTTTCCATGCGTTCGATCAGGCGCGCCGCATTGTTGTAGCCGACCCGGAGCTGGCGCTGGAGGTAGGAGGTGGACGCCTTCTGGCTCTCGGCCACCGTCTGGATCGCCTTGCGGTAGAGCTGCGCCTCCGGATCGTCTTCGCCGGTCGGCTGGCCTTCGAACATGTAGCCGCCGTCCTCCGGCTCCTCGGTGACCGCCTGGACGTAGCTGGGGTGCCCCTGCGCCCGCCAATGGTCGGCCACGGCGCGGACCTCCTCGTCGGAGACGAACGGGCCGTGGACCCGGGCGATCTGCTTTCCGCCGGGCATGTAGAGCATGTCGCCCTTGCCGAGCAGCTGCTCGGCGCCCTGTTCGCCGAGGATGGTCCGGGAATCGATCTTGGAAGTGACGGCGAAGGAGATCCTGGTCGGCAAGTTCGCCTTGATCACTCCGGTGATGACGTCGACCGACGGGCGCTGGGTGGCCATGATCAGGTGGATCCCGGCCGCCCGCGCCTTCTGGGCGAGGCGCTGGATCAGGAACTCGACCTCCTTGCCGGCGGTCATCATCAAATCGGCGAGCTCGTCGACGATGACGACGATCTGGGGAAGGACCTCGTAGTCCAGCTCCTCCATCTCATATTTGGGCTGGCCGGTCTCCGCATCGTAGCCCGTCTGCACCCGACGCCCCATCGACTGGCCCTTGGCCTTCGACTCGCGCACCTTGGCGTTGAAGCTCGACAGCTGCCGGACCCCGACCGAGGCCATCATCCGGTAGCGCTCCTCCATCTGCTCGACGGTCCACTTCAGGGCGCGGATCGCCTTGGCCGGCTCGGTCACGACGGGCGCGAGCAGATGCGGGATGTCGTCGTAGCTACTGAGCTCCAGCATCTTCGGATCGATCATGATCATTTTGCACTGCTCGGGAGTCAGCCGGTAGAGCAGTGACAGGATCATGCAGTTGAGGCCGACCGACTTGCCCGAGCCGGTGGTCCCGGCGACGAGCAGGTGGGGCATGGGCGCGAGATCGGCGACGACCGGATCGCCGGAGATGTTCTTGCCCAGAACGATGGGGAGCTGGGCGACCTGGTCCTCGAAGGCGTGGCTCGCGATCAGCTCGGAGAGGACGACCATCTCCCGCTTCGGATTGGGAAGCTCGATCCCGATGACGCTCCGGCCCGGGATCGTCGCCACGCGGGCGGAGAGGGCCGACATGTTGCGGGCGATGTCGTCGGCGAGCTGGATGACCCGGCTGGCCTTGGTCCCGCTTGCGGGCTCCAGCTCGTACATGGTGACGACGGGGCCCGGCCGGACCTCGACGATCTCGCCCTTCACCGAGAAGTCGTCGAGCACCGATTCGAGCAGGCGGGCGTTGCGCTCGAGGCTCGCCTTGTCGAGCGCGCCTCCGACCGGCGGCGGAGCGGGGGCGAGAAGCTCGAGGCCGGGCAGCTGGTAGCTGTCGCCGAGCGCGAGCGACGTCTGGCGCTCGCGGAGCGGCCGCTTCGCTTGCGCCGGAGCTCTCACCCGGTCGTTGATGACCGTCCGGGGCGGCTCGGCTGGGGCGATCACCGGGGTTCGGGCGGGCCGGTCCTCCGGCTCCGGCAGCTCCCCGCCATCGTCCGCGAAGCCGCGCTCCCGTCTCGGCAGGCGCCGCGAAGCGATCCAGGCCCGCTCGTCCGGCCGGAGCCCGAGGCCGAACCAGAACGAGGCCAGGCCCAGGGCCCCGAACAGCCCGACCGCGACGATCTTGAACGGCTCGACGATCCCCGGCTCGCCGATCGCTCCCAGGCCGAGCTCGACCAGCTTGGCAAGCGTGAGGCCCGCCGCTCCGCCCCAGCTCGCCGGAAGTCCGTTGACGGCCTCTCCGACGAGCAGGGAGGCGGCGCCTCCCACCAGGGTCAGCCCGAGCAGCGTGAGGCCGAGCGAGCGCGGCCAGCGGGTGGAAGGGGCGCCGGTCGCGACCCTGACTCCGATCAGGACGACGAGCGGGAGAAGCAGCGCCACCGGCGGTCCGAACAGGCTGAGCAGAAGGTCGGCGATCCACGCCCCCGGGGCGCCGACCCAGTTCCGCACGGGGCCCGCCGCGGCGGTGTTCATCGAAGGATCGGTCGGCTCGTAGCTGACCAGCGCGAGCAGCATGAGCAAAGCCGCCGCTCCGAGCGCTCCGCCGATAAGCAGCGCCCAGCTCCGGCGCATGCCGTTCTTCACCCCGGTCCGCCACTGCGCCAGTCTCAGCTGACGGGCGCTGTGCGCTGCTGAAGCCGCCATACCCCGTGCCCCGAATGTTCCGGACAGGACAATGCGCCCTGCTTGAGTCCCCGGTCAAGCGCTTGGCGTTGCAGCTTTGCATCGGTAGGGCTGGAAAATCGTTTGGAAGGCTGAACATGGATCGAGCGGACGTCATCATCCTCGGCGGCGGGCTCATCGGCCTGACGCTGGCCGTCGCCCTCGACCGGCACGGGCTCTCGGCGATCGTCGTCGATCCCGCCGATCCCGAACGGAACCTGGCCCCCGCCTTCGACGGGCGGGCGACGGCGATCGCCAGCGCCTCGTGGCGGATGCTCGAGGCGATCGGGGTCGCCGACCGGCTTGAGGGCGAAGGCTGCCCGATCCGTTCCATCCGGGTCAGCGACGGCCTCCAGCCGGGCGGGATCGTCTTCGATGCGCCGGAAGCGGACGATCCGCTCGGGATCATGGTCGAGAACCGGCGGCTTCGGCAGGTGCTTCGCGAAGCCGCGCTCGACGCCGGCGGGGTCAAGCTGCTGATGCCGGCGCAGGCCGCCGAGGTCGTCCGCGACTCGGCGGGCGTCCGAATCGCCCTGGACAACGGCCGGGCCGTCGCCGGCGCTCTTCTGGTCGGCGCCGAAGGCCGCAATTCCCCGACACGGGAGGCCGCCAACATCCCGCTCGCCCGCTGGAGCTACGACCATTCGGCCGTCGTCCTCACCGTCGAGCATGAGCGGGATCATGAAAACGCCGCCTACGAGATATTCTATCCGAGCGGCCCATTCGCGATCCTTCCGCTTTTTCCCGGAACCCGCTCGGCGATCGTCTGGTCGGTGCCCGCGGCCGATTCCGCGGCGGTGATCGACCTGCCGGATCGCGCCATGGCCCATGAAATCTCGAAGCGGATGGGCGGCTTCCTCGGCGAAGTCCGCCTGGCCGGCCCCCGCTGGAACTATCCGCTCGGCTTCCACCACGCGGCGGCGATGACCGCCGAGCGGCTTGCGCTGGCCGGCGACGCCGCCCACGGCATCCACCCGATCGCCGGCCAGGGCCTGAACCTCGGCT
>DASVUW010000465.1:0-3740 GCA_036386845.1 Allosphingosinicella sp.
CTGCGGATGGTGAGGTCGGGGCAGACAGCCCGCCAGCCCGCGATCCGTTCGATGTTCCTTTCTCCGGAAGCCGGGCGCTTCATCGCCTTCAGCACTGCAGGATGCGCGTGCTGAAAGGGCACGTCGAGGTAGGGCAGGATGGAGCCGTCGGCCATCAGCGGCAGGATCTCGTCCACCGAGGGATAGGGATAGACATAGTGGAGGCGCACCAAGGCGCCGAGCTTTCCGAGCTCGCGGGCGAGGTCGGTCATGTGCGCCCGGACTTCCCCGCCTTTCCAGGGCCAGGAGGCGTGGCGGACGTCCACGCCGTAGGCGGAGGTGTCCTGGCTGATGACCAGCAGCTCCCTGGTGCCCGCCGCGATCAGCTTCTCGGCTTCGCGGAGGATCGCGTCGGGGCGGCGGCTGACGAGGTCGCCGCGAAGGCTCGGGATGATGCAGAAGCTGCAGCGGTGATTGCAGCCTTCCGAGATCTTCAGGTAGGAATAATGGCGCGGGGTGAGCTTCAGGGCGCCGTCCGGCACCAGGTTGAGGAAGGCCGAGGGCGGCATCGGAGCGGCGACATGCACGGCCCCGACGACCTGCTCATATTGGTGGGCCCCCGTCACCGCGAGAACCTGCGGGAAGCGCTCGCGGATGATCTCCGCTTCCTTGCCCATGCAGCCGGTGACGATGACCCGGCCGTTCTCGGCGATGGCTTCGCCGATCGCCGCGAGGCTTTCCTCCTTGGCGCTGTCGAGGAAGCCGCAGGTGTTGACCAGGACGACGTCGGCGCCGGCATAATCGGGCGACATCTGGTAGCCGTCCGACCGGAGCTTGGTCAGGATCCGCTCGGAATCGACGAGGTTCTTCGGGCAGCCGAGCGAAACCATGCCGACCTTGGGCGGGGAGGGGAGGATGGTGGCCATGGGAAGCGTGCTAGATAGGCGCTTCGGGCGGGTTTTCCTAGGGTCTGAAGCCTCCCGAGACGTCTCGTCCTGAGGCCCCGGCTTTCGCCGGGGTGACGGGGAAAGGCTTGGCCTACTCGCCGTCCTCGTCCAAGGAGCGGAGCGCCTGTTCCAATTTGTCCAGCCTCCCGTCACCGGCGGCGTTGAAATCGAGCCAGACATTTTCCGAGGGGGTGGCGCAGGCCCCGGCCTTGCCTCCGGCCTCGCGGCCTTCGGAGCGTTCTTCGGGTTGGAAGACGTTCAGGGCCGGGGAAAAGTCGAAATAGGAGAAGCTCATAGGCCACCCGCTCGTCTGTCGTTGCGCGGGAAAGCCATAAGGGGGAAGGGTTAAGCAGGGGCTAAGCGCTTCCCCTCCCTGGAAGGGAGGGGCTAGGGGTGGGTCCGCCGAAGGCGGACGAAACTCAAGAGTCAGCAAAGTCTCGCTTCGCTTGCCTACCCACCCCCAGCCCCTCCCTTCCAGGGAGGGGAGCCAAGGAAGGGCTCGTCCTGCCATGGCCACCCGTCCCGCCCTCCCGCGTTCGGTCGTCGCGCTCGGCTTCGTTAGCCTGGCGATGGATCTGTCTTCGGAGATGATCCACGCATTGCTGCCGCTGTTCATGGTCGGGACCTTGGGCCTGAGCGTCGCCGCGGTCGGGCTGATCGACGGGATCGCCGAGGCCAGCGCGTCGATCACCAAGGTCTTTTCCGGCTGGCTGTCCGACCGGCTCGGAAGGCGCAAGCCGCTGATCCTGCTCGGCTACGGTCTCGCCGCCTTGTCGAAGCCGCTCTTCCCGCTGGCGACGGGCGCGCTGCCGGTGCTCGCGGCGCGCTTCGCCGACCGGATCGGCAAGGGGATCAGGGGGGCACCGCGCGACGCCCTCATCGCCGATGTCACTCCGGGCAGGATACGTGGACGAGCCTTCGGGCTACGGCAGTCGATGGACACCGCCGGAGCCTTTGCGGGGCCGCTCGTCGCCATTGCCCTGATGCTGCTACTGGCGAACGACATTCGAGCGGTGTTCTGGATCGCCGCCATACCGGCCGCGATCGCGGTCGCGATCGTCCTGTTCGCGGTGGAGGAGCCGGCGCGCGGCGCCGAGGCCGCGGCCCGGGCGCCGCTCCGGCTGGCCGACCTGAAGCGGCTCGACCGCGCCTATTGGGCGGTCGTCGGAACCGGCCTGCTCTTCACCCTCGCCCGGTTCAGCGAGGCCTTCCTGATCCTCAAGGCGTCGGACGAGGGGCTTGCGCTCCGGCTGGCGCCAATGGTCCTGGTGGTGATGAACCTCGTCTATTCGGCCTCCGCCTATCCGGCTGGGATCGTCTCGGACCGGATCGGGACTCGTGGGCTGCTCCTGGCGAGCCTCGCCGTGCTCGCCTCTGCGGACCTGTTGCTTGCTTTCATACCGGGCTTGACCGCGGCGTTCGCCGCCATCGCCCTCTGGGGCCTTCACATGGGCCTGAGCCAGGGCCTGCTCTCGCGCCTCGTCGCGGACCGTTCGCCGGCGGCCCTGCGCGGCTCAGCCTTCGGCCTGTTCAATCTCGCCACGGGCGTGGCGATGCTTGCGGCGAGCGTGACGGCGGGCCTTCTGTGGGACGGTTTCGGGCCGGCGGCGACGTTCCTGGCGGGGGCGGGATTCGCGGCGGCGGCGATGCTTGCGCTTCTTCTCCTCTCCCGCTTTCCGCGGGAGAGGGGGGACCCAAGCCGAAGGCTTGGGGGGTGAGGGTCTTGCTGAGTCCGGAGTACAGACCCTCACCTCCCACCCGCTGCGCGGGCGGGCCCCTCCTCTCCCGCGGAAAGCGGGAGAGGGGTTGAAGGGGACTCACCCCAGCTCCGCCTCTTTCTCGGCGGTGGGCAGGATCTCGACGATGCAGTCGCCCGGCCGAAGCGCTTGGGCTTCCGCCTCCCAGAAGCCGTAGGGTATTCCGTCGCGATAGATGCGAACGCCGATGCCCCTGGCGAGGGCGGTGAGGGGCTTGCCGCATTCCTCGTCGGTCACCACCCGCTCCGACAGCTTCACCCGGCCGCTGGAGGAGGCGAGGTCGGCGATATAGTCGGAGATGTGGAGCCCCTGGGTCGAGCCGGCGAGGAGAAGGCCGGCGAAGCTGACCGGGTTGATCACCGTCGTCGCTCCGGCCTGGCGGGCGAGAAGCTCGTTGTCCTCGTTCCTGACCGCGATGCTGATCGGAAGATCGGGGGCGAGGTGGCGCGCGGTGAGGGTGATCAGGATCGAGGTGTCGTCGCGGCCGGCGGTGACGATCATCGCCCGGGCCCGCTGGATATGGACCGCCTGGAGCGTCTTGTCGCGGGTCGCGTCGGAATCGACGATCGCGCAGCCGAGCGATTCGGCGCGTTCGAGCGCCTCCTCGTTGGCGTCGATGACGACGATCTCGTCGGGCGAGACTCCGCGGGCGATGAGCTCGTCCACCGTCTCGGAGCCGCTGGTGCCGAATCCGGCGACGACGACATGATCGCAAAGAGTCCGCTGAAGCCTTTTCATACGCCAATTGTCCCAGGTGCGCCTGAACACGAAGGTGTAGGCGGTGCCGATGAAGATGAGGACGAAGAAGATCCGGATCGGGGTCACGACCAGGGCATCGAACAGGCGCGTATGGTTGGCGACCGGAACGATGTCGCCATAGCCCGTGGTGGTGATGCTGATCATGGTGAAATAGACCACGTCCACGAAGCTGATCTGCCCGTCGTGGGTGTCCTTCAGCCCGTCGCGCTCGAACCAGTGGAGAGCGATGGTGAAGACGAGCAGCCCGACGACGAGGGCGCCGCGCCAGGCGAGCTGCGCCCAGACCGGAAGCCGGCCG
>DASVUW010000466.1:0-3393 GCA_036386845.1 Allosphingosinicella sp.
GGTGTAGGGCGGCGACAAAGCGGCGCCGCTGTTGCCGATCAGCGCTTCATTCTCCTTGAGGGAAAGAAGCAACGTCCAGATCAGCGGCGCCAGCATGATGAACGCGGCCAGCAGGATGGCGACCAGCGCGAGCGGCGACCAGCGGGTGCGGCTCGGCTCAGCGGCCACCGTCACCCTCCGATCCGCGCATGGTGGTGATATATTGGGTGAGCGTGATCATCACGATCAGCAGGAACAGGATTTCCGCCGCCGCCGTCGCATAGCCCAGCTCCCACCGCCCGAAGGCGGATTCGAACATGAACAGGACCATCGTCCGGGTCGCCCCGCCCGGGCCTCCGCCCGTCAGGAGCTGGGCCTGCCCGAATATCTGGAGCTGGGCCGCCGTCTGGAGCATGACGACGAGGACGACGGTGCGCTTCAGCGCCGGCAGCGTCACCCGCCTGAGCGTCGTCCAGCGGCTCGCCCGATCGAGCGCGGCCGCTTCGTAGACGTCGCCCGGTATCTGCTGCAGGCCGGCAAGGAACAGCATCATCGGCAGGCCGATAGACCACCAGATGGTCGCGATCGCGAGCGCCCAGAGCGACCAGGTCGGGTGGCTGAGGAACGGGATCGGCTCGGCGCCGAGCGCCTGCGCCGTCTCGCCCAGGAGCCCGGCGTCGGGCGCCAGGACGAAGCGCCAGATCAGGGTGACGATGGTCACCGACAGGACCGAGGAGGAGAAGAACACGCCCCGGAATATCGCCGCGCCGCGGGTCGCCCGGTTGAGCGCCAGGGCCAGCGCGAGGGCCAGCACCGTCAGGATCGGGACGATCATCAGCGCGAGCAGGAAGGTGTTGAGGATCGAGCGGACGAAGGTGTCGTCGGCGAACAGCCGCGCATAATTGTCGAGGCCGATAAAGGTGCCGCCCCCGAACAGGTCGACCCGCTGGACGCTGAGCGCCATCCCCCTCAGCAAAGGGTAGATGAGGATGACGACATAGGCGGCGAGGAACGGCAGGACGAAGAGCATCCCGCTCCAGTCGCGGCGCTCTGCCCCGGCCTTCATGCCGCCTCCCCGTCATTCCGGGTGCCTCCCCTCCCTGGAAGGGAGGGGTCGGGGGTGGGTAGGCGAGCGAAGCGAGACTTTTGCAGCCTCGGAGTTTCGGCCGCCTTCCGCGGACCCACCCCCGGCCCCTCCCTTCCAGGGAGGGGAGAAAGATGGAATGACGGAGGTGCCGCCCTCATTCCGGCCCGGCCTCGGAATGATGGCCAATACCCTCGGCGTCGAAGATGTGCGCCGAGCCGCCCTCGATCCTGAGCCCGATCGTGTCCCCGATCCTGACCCGGCTCAGCCCCTCGTCCTCCGCGGTGATCGCCTGCCCGTCGGCGAGCCGCGCGTAGATCAGGGTCCGCTCGCCGAGCCGTTCCACCAGCTCCACTTTGGCAGCGGTTGCGCTTGCGCCCCCGCCCGCGACCCGCACGCTTTCCGGCCTGAGGCCGATCTGGAGCGGCCCGTCGGCCGCAAGCCCGGCCCGAGGCACCCTCGTCTCCACCTCCGATCCGTCGCCCAGCCTCACCCGGGCGAACTGGCCGCCATCCTCCACCAAAGTCGCCGGAGCCAGCGCCATGGCCGGCGAGCCGACGAATCGGGCGACGAAGGTGTTGGCCGGCCGGGCGTAAATCTCCATCGGCGCTCCGACCTGCTGGATCACCCGGTCGTTCATCACAACGATCCGGTCGGCGAGGGTCATCGCCTCGGCCTGGTCGTGGGTCACCATGATGAAGGCCGCGTCCACCCGCTGGCGAAGCTGGGCGAGCTCCACCCGCGTGCGCATCCGAAGCGCCGCGTCGAGGTTCGACAGGGGCTCGTCGAGGAGGAACAGCTTGGGGTTCTTGACGATCGCCCGGCCGATCGCGACCCGCTGCCTCTGCCCGCCCGACATCTGCCCGGGCTTCTTGTCGAGCTGGCTCTCGATCTCGAGCACCCGCGCCGCCTCGGCCACCCGGCCCTCGATCTCGTCCTTCGGCACCTTCGCGTTCCTGAGCCCGAACGCCATATTCTCGCGGACCGTCATATGCGGGTAGAGCGCATAATGCTGGAAGACCATCGCCACCCCGCGGTTGCCCGGCGGCCGCTGGTCGATCCGCTCCCCCTCCAGCCAGACCTCGCCGGAATCGGCCGTCTCGAGCCCCGCGATGATCCTCAGCAGCGTCGACTTGCCGGACCCGGAAGGCCCTAGGAAGGCGACGAACTCCCTCGCCTCCATGGTCAGTGAGACCGAGTCCAGAACGGACGTCTCGCCATAGGCCTTGCTGACGTTGCTAAGCTCCAGACTGGCCAATGCTTTCCCCTTCGAGCGGCCGCGATTTGTCGGACAAGTCAGGCGCGGCGTCAATGGGCGGCGGAGGCGTGGGCGGCCGGTGTCGGATTCAAGCCCCACCGTCACGCCGAACTTGTTTCAGCCTCCAGCGCGAAAATCATGCCGCAGTGACTGGCACTCAAGGACCGTCGCTCAAGAGCCTCACTCAAGGGGCAAACCCAGCCTCCGCCCTCGGGGGAGTCACAGGCAGGATTCGACCAGCTGCCGGAGCGTCGTTACACGCACGGTTCCTGGGACGGGCGGCGGATAGCCGTCGCGTGTCCGCGCCTCGACCTGCGTCAGCCCCTCCGGAGCGGGAGACAGCGTCACCAGCAATTCGTCGCGGAAGCGCAGATGCCGCCGGCTCCCTTCGCGGACCGCCGTCATCGGTCCGAACCGGCGCTCGGAAAAACGCATGCACGCCTCGTACGTGTCGAAGGCCGCGGCCGTGGCGTACCGTGCCTCCACCGGGCGCTCGGCCAGCGAATCCCGGGCGTGGGCGCAGCCGCCGAGAATGGCGAGAACGGCGAAGATCAACTGTCTCATTCTCCGCTCCGCTTCACACCCCGTCGTCGAGCGCCCGGAATGACAGGCGCCCTGAGTGACAGTATACATTTACGGGCGCCGGAGTGACAGTATACCTTTACCCGTCGACCATCTTGTTCAGGCTGGCTCCAAACCCACGCCTTTTGACCAGGCGGATGCCGACTTACTTACCCTTGGTCCCTCGGGGAGCCCGTCCGCCGTTCTTCGTCTTGCCTTTGAACTCTTCTTCCGGCCCCGCTTTGCCTGGCTGTGTGGGTTGAGAGATGCCCAGGTCGAACGGGTCATCCCCTGCGCCGCCGAGAGGACTGCCACGACCGGACAGGCTGATGCCCCACCAGATCGCGCCAACTGCAATGAGCGTCATAATGGCGAGCGGAATCCGCAAGTCGCGAAACGAAGTCTCCATTGGTCCCTCCCAGCGTACGCGATGGGGTACGCCTGTGCCTGCCGTTCTGGCAAGTTGCCAGGCATGGGTAGGGGCCGGAGCGCCTGTGTTCCTCGCTCTGCC
>DASVUW010000467.1:0-4592 GCA_036386845.1 Allosphingosinicella sp.
TCAAGGCGTTGTTCGAATCGATCGAGCTCGACCAGATCCGCCGCGGAGTCATCCCGTCCGCGAGCGAGCACGCCTGAAACTGGCCTCCCATCGAAGATGGGGAGGGGGACCATGCGAAGCATGGTGGAGGGGTAGTTGCACCGCGGTATGCGGAGATTCCCCTCGAACCCCTCAGGCCGCGCTTACTACCCCTCCACCACCCTCCGGGTGGTCCCCCTCCCCGCCGCTTCGCGGCAGGGAGGCAAGCAACCCCTTCAGCTTCAGCGCATCGCCGGTGGCCGCCGACGAGGCGGTATTGTCGAAGATGCACCAGGTCGGGACCGTGGCGGCGCGAAGGCGCTCGGAATAGGCTTCGAGCCGGCCGTCGTCATAGCTGGAACGGTAGGTCACCGGAGAGCCGTGCAGCCGGTAATAAGCCAGGCCTGGCCAGCCGCCCGGCTCGGCCCCGGCCGGCACCCTCGCCGGATCCGCGGCGACTCGCGCGACCCGGCGATCCGCGAGCAGCGAATCCGCTTCGGCGTCGAACCAGCTGGAATGGCGCGGCTCGCAGGCGACATGGCCGTCCCAGCGGGCTCGAAGAGCGGCGAAGAAAGCCTCGGCGACACTTGGCTCGAAGGCGAGGCTCGGCGGCAGCTGGACGAGCAGGACGGCGAGCCGGTCGCCAAGTCCAGCCATCTCCGCCAGAGCCGCTTCGAGCGGCGCCTCGAAGTCCTTCAGCCGCCTCTTATGGGTGATTTCCTTGGAAAGCTTGGCTGCGAAGCGGAAGCCCTCCGGAACCGCCGAGGCCCAGCGCCGCCATGTATCGGGACGATGCGAGCGGTGGAAGGAGGAATTGATCTCGGCGCAATCGAAAAGCCGGGAGTAGCGCTCGAGGCTGCTGCCTTCCCGCGGGAAGGAGTCGGCCGCCGAAGCGGAGATCGTCCAGCCGGCCGTGCCGATTCGCGGATTGGGTTCAGCCATCCGGCGCGAACGCCCGGCGCCTAGTCCGGCTCCCCGGCCCGATATTCCTCCCGGCCGGAATGCAGGGTGCGGCCTCCGGCGGCGAAGTGGCGATTGAGGTGGGCCACCAGCCCGAGAACCGCTTCCTGCAGATCCTCCGGCAAAGCGAGATAGGCGGAGAGAAGCTGGCTCGCCTCTTCCCCGAGCCAGGCGCCCTCGCTTCTCTTGGCGGTGAGGACGTAGACCACGTCGACCTTCGCGGCGGCGAGCCGCGACAGATAATCGGCGCGGAGTTCCCTCCGGTCGTTTTCATAGAGGCTCTGCTTGGGAACGTCGGTCCCTACAAGCGACGCGAATTCAGCCTGCTTTAGGCCGAGTCGCTTCCTTTCCTCTGCAAGCCTAGCGCCGAAACCCATCGAAACTGACGATCCCCAATCGACTGGCCCCCGAAAAACGACGGCCTACCACGAATTTAATCCGAATCGGTTCATTGCACAGCCGATTTCAATCTGTCTCCTGCATTTTTCATCCGGCAGATCTCCCCGTCCCCACGCCCGAGGCGAATCGCGACGTTCCCAGCGATCGGCTGCTCGCGCATCGGGCAGGGATCCTACCGACCTTTTCATGATTGGGGTCGACGCGCCTGCGCGCCGGCACCGATCCGGCCGCACTCCTGCGCCTCGGACGGCGAATGCAATCAAGGACATGGTCCATATTGGCGCTATCGGCCTGTGGCGGCCTGAAGGCCGCGAGCCGCGCCGAGCGTGATCGGTGCGCCGCTGGGTCGGTTCGGCCGCTCTTCGGCCCGGCCGGCGCGGCAAGGCCGACCGCGAGCCGGCAGTGCAAAATCTGAATGTGGTAGCGGAGGAGGGACTTGAACCCCCGACACGCGGATTATGATTCCGCTGCTCTAACCAGCTGAGCTACTCCGCCCCATCGGGCTCCGGCTTCGGCCGGGCGTGCGCGCTATAGGAAGGGGCGCGCAGCCGGTCAACTGGAGCGCCTCAGGCCCGTTTCGAGCCTTCGCGCCGGGGTTTCGGCTCTGGAACCCGCTCGCCCCTCCTGTCGTTTGCGGGCCGACTGGAGAGAAGAACATGGAACTGCTGACCCCTCTTGAAAGCCTGTGCAGGATCATCATCCGAGCCCGGGAGAACGAGGCGCAGGTCCCCGCCCAGGATCCGGACGAGGATGCCGACAATGTCGACGATTTCGACGACGAGGGCGGCGAAGCGCTTTCGGTGCTCGAGGACGAGCTCAACAGCGGAGTCGAGGAGGAGCTTCGGGCGATCCTCGACGACCTCGCCGACGACCAGCTCGCCGAGACCTTGGCGCTGGCGTGGGTCGGACGCGGCACCTACGACGTCAGCGAATGGGACGACGCCGTCGCGGAAGCGAACGACATCGATCCGGAAAGCAGCATCGACGAACTGATGGACATGCCTCTCCTCGCTTCGCACCTCGAGGCCGGGCTGGCGGCATTCGATTTCAGCTGCGACGGGGTGGGTCAGCTGGATTGATCGTCCTCCCCTCCCTGCAAGGGAGGGGCCGGGGGTGGGTCCGCCGACAGGCGCCGAAACTCCGAGTCAGAGGAAAGTCTCGCTGCGCTCGCCTACCCACCCCTGACCCCTCCCTTTCAGGGAGGGACCCTATCCTCTGAAAGTCCAGCGCTTCACCGGCTCCCAGGGGCCGTCCAGGTAGCGCCACAGCGCCAGTCCCCTGATTGTCAGCGGCTGCGGCTCGAACCCCGCCCGCAGCCGGGCCTGGAGTGCCTTGGCCTCCTTCGGCTCCACCTTGTTCTGGATCGTCACATGCGGCCGCCACGGCGCCCTGTCCTGGGGCGTCAGAAGACCTCGAAGCCCAAGGGCGAGATCGTAGCGTATGTCCTCCAGCTCCTGGCTCTCCACACGGAGCGCCGTGCCTCCGCCGAGGTCGAGGATGCCGGCGATCGCCGCCTGGGGGGCCGGAGTCGCCGCATAGTCCGCGATCCGCCGTCCAAGCTCGGCCTCGACGCTCGGGGGCAAGTGATGGAACAGAGTGAGGTGGGCGGGCACCCTGTTCCGGTCGGGCGGGTAGTGGGCCCGCCTCAGCTCCTGGAGCCAGCCATTGTCCCCGTCGCCGAACAGGGCGGTGACGATGAGAGGCGCGGAGGCGCTCAGATCTCCACCTGGCTTCCGAGCTCGACGACCCGGTTGGGCGGGAGCTTGAAGAATTCCATCGCGCTCTCCGCGTTTCGAAGCATCCATCCGAAAAGGTGCTCGCGCCAGACCGGCATGCCGCGCTTGCGGGCTGCTATCAGGGTCTGGCGCGAGAGGAAGAAGCTCGTCTCCATCATCTTGATGTCGCGCCCGCAGCTCACCGTCGCCAGCGCTTCGGGAAGGTCGCTTTCCTCCATGAAGCCGAAACGTAGGATCAGCCGGAAGAAACCCTCGCCGAGATCGGTGAGGTCGCAGCGTCGGTGCGGCTCGACATGGGGCGTGTCCTCGATGACGACGGTGAGAAGCATGACTCGCTCGTGAAGGCAGCGATTATGCTTGAGATTGTGGAGCAGCGACGGTGGCACGCCCTGAGCCGCGGTCGTCAGGAAGACCGCCGTTCCGGGGACCCGTACGACGCTTCCCGCAGCCGATTTGATGAAGATTTCGGTCGGCATCGCCGAATCGTCGAGATGCGCGCGCATCAGTTGCCGGCCCTTGGCCCAGGTGGTGAGCAGGACGAAGGCGACGACCCCGATCATGAGCGGGAACCAGCCTCCGTCGGGCACCTTGGTCAGGGTCGCGCTGAAGAAGGCCAGATCGACCGCGAGGAACAGGATAAGCAGCGGTACCCGGCGCGACGGCTTCCAGGTCCAGAGCGACGAGATGAGCGCCGCGAGCAGGAAGGTGTCGATCAGCATCGCACCGGTGACGGCGACTCCATAGGCCGAGGCGAGTCCGGACGAGCTGTGGAAGGTGAGGACGAGGACGAGCGCGGCGGTCATCAGGGTCCAGTTGACGACGGGAATGTAGATCTCGCCATGCTCCGCGGTGTGGACGATCCTGAGGCGGGGAATGAAGCCGAGCTGGATCGCCTGCTGGGTGACCGAGAAGGCCCCGGTCACCACGGCCTGGGTGGCGATGGTCGCGGCGAGGATCGTGAGCAGGACCAGCGGCAGCTCGAACCCACTTGGAGCGAGGAGGAAGAAAGGCGCCGAAGCGGCCCTCGGCTCGGCGAGGATCAGCGCCCCCTGCCCCAGATAGTTGAGCATCAGGGCGGGAAGGACGAAGAAAAACCAGCCGAAGCGGATCGGGCGGCGGCCGAAGCGGCCCATCTCGGCGTACAGCGCTTCCGCTCCGGTCACCGCGAGCACGACCGATCCCAATGCGAGGAACGCCAGCCAGGGGTGCGCAGCAAAGAACCGGAAGGCATGGCGCGGGTCGACCGCGGCCGCGACTTCGGGGTGCTTCGCCAGCGCGAACGCTCCGAGCAGTCCAATGGTCAGCAGGTAGACGGAGATGACGGGGCCGAACCATCGGCCCAGGCGCGCCGTGCCGTTCTTGCGGCCGACGAACAGGCCGACGATTATTCCGGCCGAGAGCGGCAATACGAGCGGCGCCAGGCGGGGGTCGACGACGGCGAGCCCCTCGACGGAGGCGAGCACCGAAATGGCCGGGGTC
>DASVUW010000468.1:0-2836 GCA_036386845.1 Allosphingosinicella sp.
CGGCCAGCTCCTGTTCGAGCCGAACGATGCGCTCGAGCTTCGCCTGATCGCCGACTACAGCAAGCGCGACGAGAATTGCTGCGGCGCGGTTTACGTCGACCGGGCCACCAATCCGCTGATCGGCAACCTCAACGAGCCGGCCACGCCCCTCCTCGTCGGCGGAGTGACCACTCCCAACGGCAACAACATCATCAACGTGCTGCTAGGCCTCGGGCAGAACCCGGCGGCGTTCAGCAATCCCTACAGCCGCAACCTCTATCTGAGCCCCGGCCGCTCCTATGCGGGCGAGACCGAGGACAAGGGCATCTCGCTCCAGGCCGACTGGGATTTCGGCGGCGCCTCGCTGACCTCGATCACCGCCTATCGCGACTATGACAGCGACCAGGGCTCCGACACCGACTATTCGCAGGTCGACATCCTCTACCGGGCGGCAAACGGCGGATCGTCCAGACGCTTCAAGACTTTCAGCCAGGAGTTCCGGCTCCAGGGCAACGCCTTCGGCGACAAGCTCGACTGGCTGGTCGGCGCTTATTATGCCGACGAGAAGCTGGGGGTCACCGACAACCTCCGCTTCGGCAACCAGTACGGCCGGTTCGCGACCTGCCGTATCATCTCGGGAGGAGGTCTCTCCGGCCTCTTCTCACCGGGTAACGCGAACTGCGTCCTTCCAGGCATCGGGCCGGCGACCCTGGCCGGCGCAACCGGCGCCAGCGGGCCCGATATCGTGGCGGGCTTCAACCGGCTGGATTCCCTCAACGACCGCGGCAGCACGCTCGACCGGTATAATCAGAACAGCCGGAACTACGCTTTCTTCACCCACAACATCTTCCACATCACCGACACGCTCGCTCTGACCGTGGGCCTTCGCTACACGAACGAGAGGAAGCGCTTCCAGGCGACGTTCGGAAACGACAATACGATCTGCCCGGCGCTCCAGGCCTCGCTGCTCGACGATCTCACGACGACCACGGCCGGCACCGCCACCCAGAGCGCGACCGCCCGGGCGCTCGCCGGCGCCCTGATCGGCCTCGGCTGCCAGGGCAATTCGACCGCGGAGCTGAACGGCGTCACCATCAAGGACCGCCGGAGCGAGGACGAGTTCACCGGAACCGGCGTTCTCTCGTTCAAGCCGAACGACGATCTGCTCCTCTATGCCAGCGCCTCGCGCGGCTACAAAGCGGGCGGCTTCAACCTCGACCGCTCCGCCCTCAAGTCACCCATCCTGCCGTTCGCGCTCTCGCCCGGCGGGGCTCAGGGCCTGGTCGGCAACCTTCAGTTCGACCCGGAGATCAACAACGCCCTCGAGCTCGGCGCCAAATATTCGCGGGGCGTTCTCACCGCCAATATCGCCGTCTTCCGCCAGGATTTCCGGAACTTCCAGCTGAACACGTTCAACGGGACGGTCTTCCTGGTGCAGAACATCAACGCCTGCAAAAACGACCTGGCGGGCGGTGACAAGGACACCAGCGCGGCAACCGGCGCCTGCCCGGCGGACGACGTGAAATTCGGGGTCCGCTCGCAGGGCATCGAGGTCGAGACTCAGCTGAGGGCCCACCGAGACCTCACGGTCAACCTCGGCATCACCGTCTCCGACACCAAATATCAGAACAATCTGGTCGGCAACAAAAACGGCGTGCCGCTCGATCCGGCCCTCCGCAAGCTGCCGGGCGACAATCTCTCGAACGCGCCGGCGGCGGTCGCCACCGCGTCGATCGCCTGGACTCCGAAGATCGGCTCGTCGGGCATGTCGGCGCTCTTCTATGTCGATAGCCGAATGACCAGCGACTACAATACGGGCTCGGACCTCTTCCCGCAGAAGGAGGAGGACGGCTACGCGCTGTTCAACGCCCGGGTCGGAATCCGAGGCCCCGGCGAGCGCTGGGCGGTGGAGCTGTGGGGCCAGAACATCTTCAACGAGGATTACGCCCAGGTCGCGTTCAACTCGCCGTTCCAGGCGGGCACGTCGGCGGCGCCGTTCGTCGATCCGCAATTCCCCGGCGGGCGGCAGCTCTTCTCCGCCTTCCTCGCCGAGCCGCGCACCTTCGGAATCACGGGGCGGTTCCGGTTCTGATTCTGCCTCCCCATCGCAGCGCGATGGGGAGGGGGACCACCCGTAGGGTGGTAGAAATGATGTGGCGCAGGCGGCATGACGGCTTCGTGCGCGATCCTCACACCTTGCGCAGGAGGACGGCCGGGCCAGCGCTCAGGCGGCAGGTTGGGCGAATTGCAGGCGGGTGTGGAGATGATCCTGCCGGATGAGAGACACAAACCACGCCTCGTCGACGCTCAAGAAGTCGAAGCGGACGGATGTCGCGCCCACGATCTCACCAGTCGAGGGGCTTTTCGTACAGCTTGGTGCCCATGGGGGGCAATCAGCTCACCCTGATGAAGCCCATCGTCCGAAATGCGGCGTCCGCCGTCTCGATGCTTCTATCAAGCTCATACAGATCGAACCCCGGCGGCTGGAGCAGCGCTGTCCCATAGATACTCTTCCAGTGATCGACGGAAGACGCAATTGCAACGCTGCCTTGTCTAACGGGTCCGGTTCGAGATGAGACTTTCGGCAGCACGAAATCCGCAACGGCAGGGGAAGATAGTTTCGGCCGCCGGCTCCAAGGGAGACGCGGGAGTGATCGGTACTTCGCACCGGGTTCGTACCCCCCAAGCCAAAGCGCATCGTTGTATGATCGCACCACAGCGTCTGCCCCTTCGTCCAATGCGGCTCTTGAAGACACTACATTTATCTGCCTTCGAATGGGATCGCTCATCTCGCTCAAAATGGACATCTCAACTCGGCAGACCGCCAGGAACTCTGGACGCGTTTGAAGGTCGTCAA
>DASVUW010000469.1:0-4936 GCA_036386845.1 Allosphingosinicella sp.
CTGAAGGGGAGGGGCTAAGACCGGGCGACTTATGCAAAGGTCCTGCGAAAGCCGGAATCCATGCGGATCGAGTCCCGACGAAGACCCCATTGAGTGGTTTACGGCCCGCCGCCGTGCATGCCATTGAGGCCGGCGGGGCGCGACCCCGAGCGGAGGCGGCTTTTTGAACAACAACGGCACCATCGTTCAGTTCGACAATGTCGGGCTGCGCTATGGAACGGGGGCGGAGACGCTGTCGGACCTGAGCTTCTCGCTCAGGCACGGCGGTTTCTACTTCCTCACCGGCCCGTCCGGCGCGGGCAAGACGTCGCTGCTGAAATTGCTCTACCTCTCCCAGCGCCCAAGCCGGGGCCTGATCAAGCTGTTCGGCGAGGACATCGTCACCATGCCGAGGAAGCGCCTGCCGGGCTTCCGGCGGCGGATCGGCGTGGTCTTCCAGGATTTCCGCCTAGTCGCCCATCTCTCCGCTTTCGACAATGTCGCTCTTCCGCTCCGGGTCGCCGGGGTCGACGAGAAGGACCTGCAGGGGCCGGTGAGCGAGATGCTCGCCTGGGTCGGGCTCGGCCACCGCGCAAGCGCCCGGCCCGCCACCCTCTCCGGCGGGGAGCAGCAGCGAGTCGCGATCGCCCGTGCCGTCATCGCCCGGCCCGAGATGCTCGTCGCGGATGAGCCGACCGGCAACGTCGACCCGGAAATGGCCAAGCGCCTCCTCCATCTGTTCGATTCGCTGAACAAGCTCGGCACCACGGTCGTCGTCGCCACCCACGACCTCCACCTGATCTCGAGCATCGGCCGCTCGGAGATGCTCCGGCTCGACCGCGGCACCCTGCTCGATCCCACGGGAGCGCTTCGCCATCCGCCGCGGCGGGCCGAGGCATGAGCGCCCTGCCCCGGACCATGGGGGCGGCCGACCGCCGCCTCCTGCCCGAAGGCCGGCTCGCCGGGCCGATGCCCTGGGTGATCGCGATCATGATGTTCCTGACCGTCCTCGCCGCCGCCGCCGGCCTCGGCCTGGGAGGCGCCGCGGCGAGCCTCGGCGCCGGGCTCGGCAACCGGGTGACGGTCCAGATCCTCGAGCCCAATCCCGACCGGCGCGAGGCCGAGGCCTCGCGCGCCGTGGCCCGGCTAAGGGGGCTGCCGGAAGTCGAAGCCGTCCGGCGCCTCGAGGCCGCGGAGATGGCCGAGTTGCTCGAGCCCTGGCTCGGCGCCGGCGGTCTCGAGGGGGACCTTCCGATCCCCGCGATGATCGACGCCCAGCTCATCCCCGGCGCGAGCGCCGATACCCTCCGCCCGGCGGTGACGGAGGCCGCCCCTTCGGCCCGGATCGATGACAACGGCCAGTGGCTTGCGCCTCTCGGCCGGCTGATCTCGGCCCTGGAATGGCTCGCGCTGGGCCTCGTCGCACTGATGATCGGCGCCACCGGGGCCACCGTCGTCCTCGCCGCCAGGGCGGCGCTCGACACCCACCGCGGGACCATCGAGGTGCTCCACCTGATGGGCGCGACCGACGTTCAGGTCGCCCGGCTGTTCCAGCGCCGGATCGCCCTCGACGCCCTGTTCGGGGGCCTGGTCGGCTTCGGAGCGGCGGCGCTGGCGCTCGTGCTGATCGGCCAGCGCATCGGCGCGCTCGGCTCGGATCTGCTCGGCTCCGCCAATCTGCCGGGGACGAGCTGGCTCGCACTCGCCTTGCTTCCGGTCCTCGGAGTCGGCCTCGCCATGCTGGTCGCCCGCGCCACGATCCTCCGGGCGCTCGGGAGGATGTTGTGATCCGCAGAGCCGTTTCCGCGATCCTTCTGCTCTACCTGCTCGGCTACGTGATGTTCGCGGTTGCCCTTCCGCGGCCCGCCGACGAGCGGAGCACCGACGCCATCGTGGTCCTCACCGGCGGCGCCAAGAGGATCGAGCGGGGGCTCGACCTGATGGCCCGCAACAAGGCGAAAAGGATGCTCGTCTCCGGGGTGGCGCGAACCGTCCGCCCCGAGGAGCTCGCCGCTCAATACCGGGCGGACGATTCGCTGTTCCAGTGCTGCGTCGACCTCGGCCGGGAATCGGTCGACACCCGCTCCAATGCCGAAGAGGTCGCCCGCTGGATGGACAAGCACAAGTTCAGGTCGATGCGCCTCGTCACCACCGACTGGCACATGCCCCGCGCCCGCTTCGAGCTTTCCCGCCGCCTCGGCGGCGAAATCGCCGTCCTGGGCGACGCGGTGGAGAGCAATCCCAGCTTCGCCCAGCTCTTCACCGAATATAACAAATATCTCCTCCGCCGCTCGGCCGTTCTCGTCGGGATCTGATGAACCTCGTCCGCTCGCTGCTCTACGCCCTGGTCTTCTATCCCGGCAGCGTCCTCTACGTCCTCTCCGGGATCGCCGTCATTCCGCTCGGCAAGGGTCCCGTCCGCCGGGTCGCCGACGGCTGGACGGCCTTCAACCGCTTCTGCGCGCGCTTCCTGCTCGGGATCCGCACCCGGATCGAGGGCGAGGTGCCGAAGGGCGCGGTGATCGTCGCAAGCAAGCACCAGTCCATGTTCGAGACGACCGAGATCCAGCTCATCCTCGACACGCCCGCGACTGTGATGAAGAGCGAGCTGGGCCGGATCCCGCTCTGGGGCCGGCTCACCCGAGCCTACGGGATCATCCCCGTCGACCGCGACGGCGGCGGAGCGGCGCTTCGACGGCTGCTCCGGGCCGCGGGCGAGGCCGTTGCGGAAGGCCGTCCGATCGTCATCTTCCCCGAGGGGACCAGGGTCTCGCCCGGCGAGCGGCCGGCGCTGGAGCCGGGCTTCGCCGGCCTCTACCGCGCATTGAACCTGCCCGTGGTCCCCGTCGCCCTCGACAGCGGCCGGATCTGGCCGCGCCGAAGCTTCGTGAAGCGCCCGGGCGTGGTGACGATGCGCTTCGGCGAGCCGATCCCGCCCGGCCTCCCGCGCAGGGAGGCGGAGGCCAGGGTCCACGCGGCGATCAACGCGCTCGAGATTTCCCCTCCCTGAAAGGGAGGGGGCAGGGGTGGGTAGGCGAGCGCAGCGAGACTTTATCCTGAATCGGAGTGTCGGCCGCCTTCGGCGGACCCACCCCCGGCCCCTCCCTTCCAGGGGGGGAGAAATTCAGGCCAGCCACTCCACCCGCGCCCCATGCGGATGGCAATAAGCCAGAAGCCGATCCTCTCCGTCCGGCCAGACCCTCAGCCTCAGGCTGATCCGCTCGCCGCCCTCATGCTCATAGCGAAGCCAGGCCAAAGGCGCCGCCGGCGTCGCCTCCGCCCCCGCTTCCTCCATTGCCGCCGCGATCCGGGCCTTGGTCGAGTCCGGAAAATACTGGAAGGCGATGGAGTGGAGCACGACCCGGCTCACCGCCGTCTCCTGCCTCTCGCCCAGCCTCGCCTCGACCCAATCCGCCGCGTCTCCCACCTCCACCTGCGGCGGATTCCCGGCGGCGATCGCCAGCGCGGCTTCGAGCTGGGCGAGCCGCCGCGCCTGGTCCGGCCAGACATAAGCCAGCAGCCGGTCGCCGTCGCGCCGGGCGTCGAGGGGGTGGATATCCACGCCCCGCCGCCGGACCACCTCGACCCGCGCGACGGGCGGGGGAGACCCCTTCCACTCGGGCCTGAGCTGGAGCGCCGAGCCGGGATCGCCGGCCCGCACTCCGCCGATCTCGTGGCCGTACCGGTCGAGCAGCAGGTTGAGCCCCGCGCTCGCGCCGAGCTCCAGCAATTCCATCGGCCGGGGGAAAAGACCGGCGACGACCAGAAGCCCGCTCATCAGCACCGCGGAGCGCCCGACCTCGTTGGTCTGCGGCGCCCCGTCGAGCCAAAGGAGGAGGTCCGGGTCCGCCAGCACCGGCGCAAGCGTGGCCCACAATGTCTCCCCGTCGGGAAGCGGATTGGGTGGATAGCAGGACGCCAGCCCGGGCGCGGCACCGCGGCGAACGAGCGCGTGAAGCCCTCCGGTAAGCCGAAGCGGCAAGGCGTCGGTGAAGGCGTCCGTCCTGAGCGGCCAGTCTAGCACCCTCCGGCCAAGCTCGGTGGACCGGTCGAGCCGCTCGCCGAGCAACCGGCAAAGATTCTCCATGAAGGGCGAACCGAGCTTCGTCGCCCATTCCGCCTGCCGCTCGAAGGCGGCGCGCACCGAGGCCTCAGTCGCGAAGCCGGGCACCGGCCTTGGCCGCGGCGGCGACGATCCGGGCCGAGATCGCCTTCAGCTCCTCCTCGGTGAAGCTCTTCTCGCCCGGCTGGAGAACCACCTCGATCGCGAGCGACTTCGAGCCCTCCGGGACTCCCGGCCCGGTGAAGACGTCGAACAGCGAAACCCCCGCGATCGACGGCCGGTCGGCCCCGCGCACCGCCCGAAGAAGAACGTCGGCGGGCGAGTCCGAGGGCACCAGGAAGGCGAAGTCGCGTCTCACCGCCTGAAGCGCAGGCGGCGCATAGGCTTCCCGCATCCGCCCGGCGCGTCTCCGGGGCACCGAATCGAGGAAGATCTCGGCCGCGACCAGCGGCCCGTCCAGGTCGAAGGCGCGAAGCGTCGAGGGATGGAGCTCGCCATATTCGGCGAGGACGTTCTTCGGTCCGAGCGCGAGCCGCCCCGAGCGGCCGGGATGATAGACTGCCGAAGCGCCCGCGAGCGACTGGAGATTGTCGACCGGCGCCCCTGCCGCGGCGAGCAGCGCCAGCGCTTCGGCCTTGGCGTCGAAGGCGTCGAAGCCCCGCGCCTTTCCGGTCCGCCAGTGGCGCGGCGCGGCGAGGCCGGCGAGGACCAGTCCCAGGGTCGGCCGCTCGCCGTCGGCGAGGTAGCGGCGGCCGATCTCGAACAGCCTCACGCTTTCCGCGCCCCGGGCGGCGTTGCGCCTGGCTGCCGAAAGCAGTCCGGGGAGCATCGACGGCCGCATCGCCTCCAGCTCCTCGCTGATCGGATTGTCGAGGATCCAGGCCGATCCTCCGA
>DASVUW010000470.1:0-2487 GCA_036386845.1 Allosphingosinicella sp.
GAGTGCGGTGTAGCGCTCCGCGTCGGTCTTCCGGAGGTAATCCAGAAGCGAGCGGCGCTTGTTGACGAGCATCAGCAGACCGCGGCGGGAGTGGTTGTCCTTCGCATGGGTCTTGAAGTGCTCGGTGAGATTGGTGATGCGCTCCGTCAGGATCGCGATCTGGACTTCGGGCGATCCGGTGTCGTCGGAACCGCGGGCGTTGTCGGTGATCAGTTCCTGCTTGCGCTCGGCAGTGATCGACATCGTGAACTCCTTTCGATTTTTCTACAGGTTGAAGCCGCGCACCACCCGTAACTCGGGCCGAAGCTCATCTTCGGAAAGCTCTACGAGTGCGACCGGAACAGACATGTCGGTCGCGAGATAGAGCCCTGGCTTTGCGGCGATCCCGGCCAATCTGCGCCCCTCGCGGAGTGCCCTTGCCTGGTCGGGGGTGACGGGTAGAGCCGGGATGTCGTCCAGCCCCGCCGTCAGCGGCAAGAGTGCCTGTTCAAGCTGCCGCGCCTTAGCGAGTTCCCCCATTTTGTCCAGCGAAATCGCGGATTCGAGGGGGAAGGGCCCGGCCTTGAGCCTCCTCAACATGGTGACGTGGCCGACCGAATCCAGGGCTCGCGCGATGTCCCGGGCGAGCGAGCGGATGTAGGTGCCCTTGGAGACCCGGGCCGCGAGGGTGACGTCCTCAACTGCTCCCGGGCGAAGCTCAAGACTGTGCACCTTCACCCGCCGGCTCTCAAGTTCCACCTCGGCCCCGGCCCGCGCCAAAGCATAGGCCCTCCGCCCTCCAACCTTCAGCGCGGAATAAGCCGGCGGCACCTGCTCGATCTCGCCGGTAAAGCGCTCCAGCACCGCGTCTACCTGCGCGACCGTCGGCCGAACCATCGAAGTAGTCACCACCACCCCCTCGGAATCGAGCGTATCCGTCTCCTCCCCGAACCGAATCGTGAACTCGTAAATCTTGTCCGACTCGAGC
The DNA here is from genome assembly GCA_036386845.1 of Allosphingosinicella sp. Lineage (GTDB taxonomy): Bacteria > Pseudomonadota > Alphaproteobacteria > Sphingomonadales > Sphingomonadaceae > Allosphingosinicella. Next base: position 968 of record DASVUW010000470.1, read on the forward strand.
ATCCGCCCGGCGAGCTTCGTGGCCTCCCCGAGCGCCACCGGCAGAACTCCGCTCGCCAGCGGATCGAGCGTCCCCCCATGACCGACCTTGAGCTTCGGATAGCCGCCATCTCTGAGCGCCCGCTTCACCCGCGTTACGACATCGGTCGAGCCGAGCCCGACCGGCTTGTCGAGGACCAGCCACCCGTGCACGTCAGCGCGCGAGGCCGAGGTTGAGCTGCCGCGCCTCCCCTTCCCTCAGCCGCTCGCGGAAATGGCGGCGGCAGAGCGCGATGTAGCGGTCGTTGCCGCCGATCTCGGTCTGCGCGCCCGCCGCCACCGCGAACCCGTCGGCATCGACCCGCAGGTTCATCGTCGCCTTGCGCCCGCACTCGCATATGGCCTTCAGCTCGATGAGCTTGTCGGCGAGCGCGAGCAGGGTTGCGCTTCCTTCGAAGAGATTGCCCTGGAAGTCGGTGCGCAGGCCGTAGGCGAGGACGGGGGTTCCGAACTCGTCGCAAACGTCCGCGAGCTGGAGCACCTGGTCGCGGGTCAGGAATTGGGACTCGTCGAACAGCACCACGTCGAGCTTGCGCTTCTTGCCCTCGGCGGCGATCTGGGCCTTCAGGTCGGTGGCCGGCCCGAACGTATTCGCCTTCGCGGTGATTCCGATCCGGCTGTCGATAATCCCGTAGCCCGAGCGATCGTGGATGCCCGCGGTGAACAGCAAGGTCTGCATCCCCCGCTCGCGATAGTTGAAGTCGGTCTGGAGCAGCACCGTCGACTTGCCGGCATTCATCGACGCATAATAGAAATAGAGCTTGGCCATGCCGCCTTTTACCGCCCCGGCGGCCCGACGCTAGCGCGCCGGCAGGAAGAGCCCGATCAGCCAGTCCACCGGGGGGCGGACCACCCGTTCGACGATGTCGGCGCCCGGGACGATTATTGGGAGGATCAGCAGAAGGAAGATGAGCAGAAGGAACCCGAAACGCCCCAGCTTCGCATAATGGCGGGCGAGCCGGCGCGGAAGCAGCCCTTCGACGACATGGCCGCCGTCGAACGGAGGCAAGGGCAGGAGGTTGAACACTGCCAGGAACAGGTTGATCACGATGAAATTGACGAGGTTCAGCAGCAGGAACAGCTCGCCCGGGCCGGACGGCGGGCGTTCCGGATTCACCAGAGCCAGGACGATCCCGGCCACCATCGCGAGCAGCAGGTTCATGCCCGGTCCGGCGAGCGCGACGATCATCATGTGGACCCGGGGGTTGCGCATGCGCTGCGCTACCACCGGTACCGGCTTGGCCCAGCCGAAAACCGGCGCTCCGCTCACGGCGAGAACGAGCGGCAGCACGACGGTTCCGATCGGGTCGACGTGCCGGATCGGATTGGGGCTGAGCCGGCCGAGGTCCCGGGCGGTGGGATCCCCGAAGGCGTTAGCGACCCAGCCATGCGAAATCTCGTGGAGGACAATGGCGAAGACGAGCGGGACAAGCCAGGTCGCGACCGCGAAGACGATGTTATCCGCCTGCACCCAGCACCTCA
>DASVUW010000471.1:0-5563 GCA_036386845.1 Allosphingosinicella sp.
AAGCGCAACCTCTACGTCGCGCCCTTGTTCTGGAAGGACGGCAAGCCGCAGATCGGAACGAGCCTGCGCGAGACGGGCAAGAAGGGGCGCTTCGGCAAAAAAAAGGGCGGCCGCTGAAGCGACCGCCCTGAGGACCGTAAGGCCGCTCGGCTTATTTGCCGAAGCGGAAGCGGACGCCGAGCGACAGCGTGCTTTCGTCGTACCGGCGGTAGCGGATATATTCCGCCAGCGGCTGGCCGTTGCGGGCCGAGGTGAAGTCCTGCCGGAAGGTCTTGCGGGTGATGTTGGTCCAGTCGCCGAAGAGCGTGAAGGCGTCGTTGATGTCGTAATTGAGCGACAGGTCCAACCGGTCCGCCGGACGGGCAAATTCCGTGTAGACGTCCCTGAACTCGTTGGCTCCGCCGCCTTCGCGGAACTGCTGAGTCGCTCGGAACGTCGAACGGCCGTTATAGGTAAGGCGGGCTGCCAGTCCGTGCCGCTCGTAAATGCCGACGACGTTGTAGTTCCACTTCGACACGCCGTTCAGTTGGTCGGTGATCGGCTGAAGAGTGAGCGGGGCGTTCGCGCCGGAACCGGTGGCCTGCTCAACCTTTGCGTCGAGATAGGTGAGGTTCGCCTGGATCCCGAAGCCGCGCGCCCAATCCGGCACCCAGTCGAAATCGGCGAAGGCCTGTCCCTGAAGCTCGAAGCCGGTGATCCGTCCCTTGCCGGTGTTTACGGGTCCGGTGATGCGCAGGACTCCGATCCCTCCGGGGCCGGTACCGGTGTCGACGTCAAACGTGGCATCCTGGATGAAGTCGGTGATCCTGCGATGGAAGCCGGTGATCGAGACGAAGCCGGTGCGCGCGAAATAGAATTCCGCCGCGGCATCGAAATTCCAGGATGTGAAGGGCCTCAGGAGGGGATTGCCGCCGGTACCGAAGCGCGGGAGGCTGCCGGTGCCTATGCCGCCCGGCTGGGTCGTTGCCGCAGCGACGGTCAGGTTCGGGTTGAGATCCTCGAAGTTCGGCAGCGTGCGAGTCTTGGACACGGCACCGCGAAGCTGAAGGGACTCGTTTACGCGCGCCCTGAAGCTTGCGTTCGGAAGAATGGATGTGCGTTCGCTGCCCTCGTCAATCTCGGGAAACCCGGTCGGCACCGGGCCGGCGACCCGGGTCTTCACCCGGCTCACCCGGACTCCGGCCGTCCCGTCGATGGCGTCGTTGCCGACGTTGATCTGGGCGTAGCCGGCGAGGCTCGTCTCGTCGGCGGTATAAACCAAGGCCGCCGGGATCGGGGTTATGCTGAAGCCGACGAGCTTGCGGAGCGCTACCAGATTGTCCCGAATGCTCCGGTAAGTGGGCGATGCGAATTCCGTCGTGCCGCCGAAATTGACTCCGTTGAACACTTCGAAAGCGACCGGCGCGTTCGACGCATTGGTTGGTACGAGTGGCCCGCCGAAACGGCTCGCAAAGCGCCGCTCGGCATCGCGGGTCGTATAACGCACGCCGGCCTGGATGTTCTTCAGGAAGGATTCGTCGAACCCATATTCTGCGTCGCCGCGGAACTGCCAGTCGTCGCCGGCCGACTTCTGATTCTCCTCGAACAACCCATCGAAGCGCTGCTCCGCCGGGTTGGTGAAGTCGATCCCGGTAATCGTGAATTCCGGGCGGTCGGTATTGAAGTTGATGGTCGATGGCTTGATCCAGCGGCGATCCAGCGACTCGGTGGAGCCCGTGAAGGTCGTTTCGGTGCGGGCGACGTCGATATTCACTTTCAGCCGGTCGAACGTCATTCGGGTGCCGCCGGCATACTGGAACGTATCCGTCTTGTTGAACGTGCCGCCCTGGAAGGAGAAGAGCGTCCCGCCGGGCGCGAGCGCGGTCCCGGTCCGGACCAGGTTCGTGCCTGGCCGGAACTGAAGGCTCGAAACCTGAGCGCCGTTGAACAGCTCCGCGGCGAGCAGCCGATCGTCGATCCTGTTGCGGAAGCCCTGCCACAAACCTTCGACATAAAATTCGAGATTCCGGTTCGGCCGCCACTGCATCATGCCGTTCGCCGAGGGCCGAGTGCGCTGGCCGGACCGGTAGAAGAGGCGCTGAATGTCGGGAAAGCGCGCGGCCGTGCCGAAGCCGGGATCCGCCGCAAGCACTGCCCCGTCCTGCCGGAAGGTCTGAAGGAAGTCCGTGTTCGAGATTTCGGCGTCGAGATAGGTCATGTCGGTCCGCGACACGTTCAGAAGCACCCCGAACTCGCCGCCGTCGGCCAGTTCGTAGCGCTTCGTCGCGAGCAGGTTGAAGTTCGGACTGATTTCATCGCCCTGGCGGGTGGCGAGCGCCCAGATCGAGCCGGCGACCTGCCCGCTGGTAAAATCGAAGGGGCGCCGCGACCGCACGTTGACGAGGCCGGCGAGACCGGGCTCGACGAGTTCAGCGGAGGAGGTCTTGAAAACTTCCAGCGCCGCGACGTTCGACGACGGGAAGTCCTGCAAGGCCACATCGCGGCGTTCGGCGGTGAATATCTCGCGGCCGTTATAGGTCGTCGTGAAGTTGGGAAGGCCGCGGACGAGCACGTTCTGCGCTTCGCCGCCCTGCCGGTAGACCTGGACGCCTGGAATCCGGGCGGCGGTCTGCGCCGTGTTCAGATCGGGCAGCTTGCCGATGTCCTCGGCCACGACCGAATCGATGATCTGCTCGGAGTTCCTCCGGATATTCTGGGAAGACTGAAGCGAGCGGCGGATGCCGGTGACGACGATCTCGTCGCCGGTCTCGGCGGCGGCCGCGGCCGCGGCTTCGTCGGCCGCCGCCTGGTCCTGCGCCGCATCCCCGGTCGCTTCCGGAGCCTCGGCGGCGGGATCGGCCGTCGCGGCGGGATCGGTCTGGGCCATCGCCGGCGTCGCTGCAAAGGCGAGGATTGCGGCGGACGACGAGCACAGGATGAGTGTCTTCAGGCGCATGCCAGATTCCCCCTTACGTAAGCCCTTTCCCGGGGCCTTTGTGACCGGTTTCCTACATTCAAGCGGCGGAAGCTGACAAGCCATTTATCCGATTTATAGCCGGGTGTGGCTATGCGGACGCAGGACAGGTTAGGGCCCGGCCCGGGCGGTTCAGCCGGCGCGCTCTACCGCCTCCAGGCCGAGCCATCGCGCCATCAGATCGAGCTCGCCGCCGAGCCTCTCCAGGGTCTCCGCCGGCGCCCCCGGCTCGAGCGTCGTGCGCTGCACCAGCAGCCGGGAGCGCCGGCGGTCGGCCTTGAGGTCGACCCGCGCGACCAGCGCCTCGTCGAGAAGGAAGGGCAGGACATAATAGCCGTGGATCCGTTTCTCGGCCGGGGTGTAGATCTCGATCCGGTAGCGGAAGCCGAACAATCTCTCGGTGCGGTCGCGCTCCCAGACACGCGGATCGAACGGTGCAAGCAGCGCCTGGCCCGAGATCCGGCGGGGCCGTCTCGAATCGCGATGGAGAAAGGCCGGCTTCTTCCAGCCGTCTACCGTCACCGGCCGAAGCACGCCCTCCTCCGAAAGCTCCGCCACCGCTCGCCTCGCGGCGTCGGGCTTCAGCCGGAAATAGTCCCGCAAATCGGTTTCGGTGGCTATCCCGAGGGTCTCGGCGGCCTTGGCGACCAGGGCCCGCTTCGCTTCGGTTTCCGTGGGCGTCGGAAGGGCCAGGACGAAGGCCGGGATAACGCGCTCGGTCAGGTCATAGACCCGCTCGAAGCTTCCGCGGCGGGTGGCCGTGGTGATTAGACCGGCCCAGAACAGCCATTCCAGGGCGCGTTTGGTGTCGCCCCATTGCCACCAGCCGCTCCTTCCCCTCCCCTCCTCGAAATCCGAGGCGGCGAGCGGCCCCTCGGCCCGGATCCGGGAGAGGATCGCCTCCGCCTCCGGCCGGCGCTCCCCGGCATAGGCCTTGAGGCTCCCCCACCCGATCTCGCCCCGCTCGGCGCTCGCCATCCGCCAGCGAAGCAGGGGGTGCATCTCGAGGGGAAGGAGCGAGGCCTCATGAGCCCAATATTCGAACAGCCTCCGCTCCCGCTTCGGGCCCCAGGCGGCGCGGTCAATGAGGCCTCGGCCGTAAGGGCCGAGCCTCGAGAAGGCCGGAAGATAATGCGCCCGCACCAGCACGTTGACGCTGTCGATCTGATGGAGGCCGAGACCGGCGACCGTCCGGCGCAGGTCCCGGAGTCCGGGCCGGGCGGGCCTCCCCGGGCCGAACCCCTGCGCCGCAAGCGCGATCCGCCGCGCCTGGGCCAGTGACACATGCTCCGTCATGCGGCTTTCTATCCGGCCCGGCGGCCATGACAAGGCATCGGTCTGGTTAATGACGCGCTTTGCAAATTTCTGGGGTGGATTTTTTCAACCTTCGGCTATGTTGCCGCGACGGGCGGGGGCCTGTCACTGAATTCGGGCGGGGGGAAGACGCACGAAGGAGTGTTGAGTTGAACGTACAGGCCCCGCGCGATTTCATCGATCGCCGCCAGCTCCTCAGCGCCCTGCGCAGCTTCCGCCGCGGGGACTTCACCGTCCGTCTCAACGAGGACCTTCCCGGCGAGGACGGCGAGATCGCGCGGCTGTTCAACGAGACGGTTTCGCTCAACGAGCAGATGACCGACGAGCTGGGCCGCCTTTCCCAGGTGGTCGGAAAAGAAGGCAAGATCAGCCAGCGCGGCCGGGTCAAGGCGGCGACCGGGGGCTGGGAATCCGCCATCCGGTCCGTCAACGAGCTGATCGAGGACATGGTCCAGCCGACCGCCGAGGTCGCCCGGGTCATCGGCGCGGTCGCCAAGGGCGACCTTAGCCAGTCCATGACTGTCGAAATCGACGGGCGGCCGCTGCGCGGAGAGTTCCTCCGAATCGGCAAGATCGTGAACACGATGGTGGAGCAGCTCGCCTCCTTCGCCTCCGAGGTCACCCGAGTTGCGCGCGAGGTCGGAACGGAAGGCAAGCTGGGCGGTCAGGCGAACGTGAAGGGCGTCGCCGGCACCTGGAAGGATCTCACCGACAACGTCAACGCCATGGCGACCAACCTGACGGGTCAGGTGCGCAACATCGCCGAGGTGACCACGGCGGTGGCCTCGGGCGACCTTTCCAAGAAGATCACCGTCGAGGTGAAGGGCGAGATCCTGGAGCTGAAGAACACGATCAACGTCATGGTCGATCAGCTCAACAGCTTCGCATCCGAGGTGACCCGCGTGGCCCGCGAGGTTGGTACGGAAGGCAAGCTGGGCGGCCAGGCCCGGGTGGAAGGCGTTGCCGGCACCTGGAAGGACCTGACCGACAACGTGAACCTGATGGCCGAGAATTTGACCGGCCAGGTCCGCAACATCGCCGAGGTGACGACGGCTGTGGCCTCGGGCGACTTGTCCAAGAAGATCACCGTCGACGTGAAGGGCGAGATCCTCGAGCTCAAGAACACGATCAACGTCATGGTCGACCAGCTCAACGCCTTCGCTTCCGAGGTGACCCGGGTGGCGAGGGAGGTCGGCACGGAAGGCAAGCTCGGCGGCCAGGCCCAGGTGCCGGGCGTCGGCGGAACCTGGAAGGATCTGACCGACAACGTGAACCTGATGGCCGCCAACCTGACCG
>DASVUW010000472.1:0-12044 GCA_036386845.1 Allosphingosinicella sp.
CGTGCTGGAAATAGCGGTCGGCCGAGCCGCGCGCCATCGCCCCCACCGATCCCATGCCCCGGTAGCTCTTGTAGGAGCGGCCCTGGTAGAGGAACGTCTCGCCCGGAGCCTCCTCGGTGCCGGCGAGAAGCGAGCCCGCCATCACCGTCGACGCGCCCGCCGCGAGCGCCTTGGCGACATCGCCGCTGGTCCTGAGGCCCCCGTCGGCGATGACCGGGGTCCCGGACGCGGCGGCGGCTTCGGCGCAGTCCATGATCGCGGTGAGCTGGGGCACGCCTACGCCTGCGATGACCCGGGTGGTGCAGATCGAGCCGGGGCCGATCCCGACCTTGACCGCGTCCGCCCCGGCTCCGACCAGCGCGCGAGTCGCCTCCGCCGTCGCGACGTTGCCGGCGACGATCTGGACGGCGTTGGAGAGCTTCTTGATCCGCTCGACCGCGGCCGAGACCTCGCGGTTGTGGCCGTGGGCGGTGTCGATGACGATGAGGTCGCATTCCGCGTCGATCAGCGCTTCGGATCGTTCGAAGCCCTTGTCGCCGACCGTGGTGGCCGCCGCGACCCGGAGCCGGCCGGCGGCGTCCTTGGTGGCGCCGGGATATTTGCCGGTATTCTCGATGTCCTTGACCGTGAACAGACCGGTGCAGCGGCCTTCATGGTCGACGACGATCAGCTTCTCGATCCGCCTTTGGTGGAGCAGCCGCTTCGCCTCCTGCGGGCTGACCCCGGGCCCGACGGTGGCCAGGTTCTCGCGAGTCATCAGCTCGGCGACCGGCTGGTCGGGCTTCTCGGCGAATCGGACGTCGCGGTTGGTGAGGATCCCGACGAGGCGCCCGTCCTTCTCGGTGACCGGGATTCCGGAGATCTTGTGCCGCTGCATCAGCTCGAGCGCGTCGGCGAGAGTCTGGTCCGGGGTCATTGTGATCGGATTGACCACCATCCCCCTCTCGAACCGCTTCACCGCCCTCACCGCCGCCGCCTGCTCCTCGGGCGTCAGGTTGCGGTGAAGCACCCCCATCCCGCCCAGCTGAGCCATGACGATGGCCATGTCCGCCTCGGTCACCGTGTCCATCGCCGAGGACAGGATCGGGATGTTGAGCCTGATCTCGCGGGTCACCTGGGTCGAGGTGTCGGCCTGGCTCGGAAGCACCGACGATTCGCCGGGCTGGAGCAGCACGTCGTCGAAGGTGAGGCCGAGGCGGATGTCCATTTGTGTCCTCGTTAGGATTCGGTTGGGTTCTATAGGAGTGGGCGGCGGGGGGCGCTAGGCGCTGGATGCCTCGTCGTTCCCGCCATCGGAGGAATCCATGAACACGGGCGTCGCAATGAATCGCGATCCATGATCAGGAAACCTCGTTAAATAGAAGAATGATCTGCATATTCGGAATCGATCGGATCGCTGCTGCGTCGGTCTGCGCCGCGTTGCTCCGTTCTCCGGGCTTCGCTACGACGGTGGCGAAAGGGGTCAATTTTCGTGAATGGTCATTGCTCTGCGTGCGGAGAGCCCATCACCGATTATGCTTCCCCCCACTGCCGGTGCGGACATTTCCTGGGCTGGCCCAATTTTCGCAAGGCCTATTCCGAACGGGACGTCCTTCTGGAGCGATATCAGTCGGCGACGGCGTCGCTGGTATCGCGAAGTCTGTCCAACCTGCAGGCTGCGCTGGAAAAGCTCGCCCAGGATGCGGTTCCAGTCATCTCAATGACCTGCGAAGCGGCCGACGATCTCCTCAGGAGCGGAAAATATCAGAATTATCATTTCCAGGTCGAAGTGGGGCGAAGGCTGATTGCAACCGAGCTGAATCACGGAGTCCGGCTCATGGTCAATCATCGCATCTATCCGGCGTACGGCCTCGCTCTCCATTATGCGGTGTTGTCGCCCGACGGCAGCGGGCTCGGCAATTACGGCGAAGTCGCCGTGAGTTGGGACGTGACCCCCAGCTACCTGGGGCAACGGTCGACGCTTCTGGAGGAGAATGAGTTCGCGTTCTTCGAGCGGCACGGCCTAGGCGGGTTGGATGCGGCCGTGCCCGGGGGTTATCGCGCAACTTGGGCCGACCGGTCGAAGCTCGCGGTCGTTAAGCTCGAACCGGAAATGACCGCGGGCACTTCGGTCGCCGATCTTCCCGCCTTGTTGCTGGCCGAAGGCACCGACCGCCGACATGACCGCTTCATAGAAGTCGTGGTATATGGGGATAAGGGAATCGATGATCGGGACATACGGCAGGTAAAGCTGATGAAGCCAATTACGGATCCGCAGCGGCAAGAGCGGTGGCAGCTCGTGATTGAGATGTGCGGCTCTCGAGGGATCAAAGTGAGCTGATATGCTGATGGATGCCATCATCTCCGGTTCGCTCGGCCAAGCTCTCTATCGCAAAGGCGATGAGGTCTGGGTGCTGGAAAGCACCGGACTCGAACCGCGTACGGCAGAGCCTGCGGACCTGTCTGCCTTTCACCATATCGCCCGCGAGATTGCGCTGGGGGACCCGGCAGGCCTGCCCGTCTCGCCCGACCGCCTTCGCTCGCGACTTGACGAGGAAGTCGCCTTCTTTCAAGGGCTCGATGGGCTGCTCGTGGGTATGGACGGGGATTTCTCCGCAAGCGCACGAAGCCGCGCGATCCGCAATGCGGAGCGCATCCTCGGAGGCGATCCGGCCGTCGCGACGCGCATCCGAGCACGGTTCCTGATACCTGCGAACAGCCAAGAGTGGGATGTCGACGGCGCTCTGGACCTCGCTAATTCGCTGGGCGCTAAGCTGGCCAGTGCCGCCTATCGGCCGCTCGCCGACGGTACAGTGAATCGGATCTCAGACGATTTGGCTGAGCTCGTCCTCACTAATTTCGGGGTCGGGGCTGAAGCGCACGCCCGCAGGGAGGGGCTCATCCGGTCCGGCCTGATCGCGAAATTGTGCGGCGACGCGGGAAATCGGACCGCGCTACTGGGTTTGCCCTTTCAAACACAGGCGATCCCGGAGGTCGATAAGCTCGATCCCGGAAGAAAAATCCTGACCGCTCTCGTCAAGCGGCTGGCAGGCACGGCTGCAAGTAAAAACGGAAAGGCTGAGGATTTAACCGCGGACGGCCCCATTTTCTCGGCTGAACGGGATCCGCTGGCTTTGGCTATCTACCGCGCCATGGAGCAGTTCGAACGAAAAAGGATTGGGTCGCGCAGAGAATATGATCTGGAAGCCATCCAGCGAGAGATAGCCTGGATTAGCGACCGACTCCATCGCGGGGAATTGGGCAGGGCAGAATCCGGACTCATTCATCTTATCGACGATCAAGCCCGTCGAAGCCGGCCAGAGCACATCCTAAAAACGCTTACCGCCGTTGCTGATAGAGCTCGAATTGTCCGGCAATTTGATTTCGCGGGTAGAATACTTCGAGCGGCCGATCTTCTGGAGGCCGGTGATTCCGCGGTAATGTGTGTTCGAGCCGAAATGTTGCGTGACCTTGGCCGACCGGAGGAGGCGCTAACCGTGTTCCGGGAGACGATGGATCGTTTTCCGAACAATGCGGTGGCGCCGAACGCCTATGCCGAGACCTTGCGCGAGCTTGGCCGGACGGAAGAGGCGCTCGCCATGTTCCGCCAGACGATGGATCGATTTCCCGACAACGTGGTAGCACCGACCGCCTATGCCGAGACGCTGCGTGAGCTTGGCCGACCGGAAGATGCGCTCGCCGTGCTCCGCCAAACGATGGATCGCTTCCCCGACAATGCGTTTGCACCGACTGCCTACGCGGAGACGTTGCGTGAGCTTCGCCGCCCGGACGAGGCGCTCGCCGTGTTCCGCCAAACGATGGATCGCTTCCCAGACAATGCGGTAGCACCGACTGCATATGCCGAGACGCTGCGCGAGCTTGGCCGGACGAACGAGGCGCTCGCCATGTTTCGCCAGACGGTGGATCGCTTCCCGGACAATGCGGTGGCGCCCAACGCCTATGCGGAGACGCTGCGCGAACTTGGCCGGCCGGATGAGGCACTCGCCATGTTCCGCCAGACGATGGACCGCTTTCCGAACGATGTGGTCACGCCGAACGCCTATGCGGAGACGCTGCGCGAGCTTGGCCGGACGGATGAGGCACTCGCCATGTTCCGCCAGACGATGGATCGCTTCCCGAACGATGCGGTGGCGCCGAACGCCTATGCGGAGACGCTGCGCGAGCTTGGACGGACAGACGAGGCGCTCGCTATGTTCGGCAAGACGATGAATCGCTTCCCGAACAATGCGGTGACACCGAACGCATATGCGGAAACGCTGCGCGAGCTTGGCCGGACGAACGAGGCGCTCGCCATATTCCGCCAGACAATGGACCGCTTCCCGAACGATTCGGTCACGGCAAACGCCTATGCGGAGACACTGCGCGAGCTTGGCCGGACGGACGAGGCGCTCGTTATGTTCCAGAAGACGATGCGCCGCTTCCCAAACGATGCGGTGGCGCCGAACGCCTATGCCGAGACCTTGCGCGAGCTTGGCCGAACGGAAGAGGCGCTCGCCATGTTCCGCCAGACGATGGATCGATTTCCCGACAATGTGGTAGCATCGACCGCCTACGCCGAGACGCTGCGCGAGCTTGGCCGGACGGACGAGGCGCTCGCCATATTCCGCCAGACGATGGACCGGTTCCCGAACGATGCTGTGGCATCGACCGCCTACGCTGAGACACTTCGCGACATCGGCCGCACGGACGAGGCGCTCGTCGTGTTCCGCGAGACGATGGAACGTTTTCCAGGAGAATCGGTGACACGCAATGCCTGCGCTCACCTGCTGCTCGCCTTAGGCAATAGTCCAGGAGCTGAGGCATTGCTTAGCAAGTATGTTGAGCGCCTTGAGGTGCGCGGCGATTGGATCGCGCTTCATATTCTCGCCATGGGTCACCTCAGACAGAAATCCACGGCTATCGCCGTGAAGCTTCTGCGGCGTGGCCGGACCGAATGTCCTTTCCGGGATGTAAAGCGATATTTTAACAGTGCCCTTGCGGTAGCCCTCATCATGGACAACAAGGCGAAGGAAGCCCTGGTCGAGCTCGCTCCCGTCATTGCCGATCCTGCCGCCCGCTCTCAAAAGGTAACGTCCTTCCTCGTCAAGGCACATGCGCTCGGAGAATGCGGAGAAGCCGAGGCGGTTGAGAATGAGATTTACGGTATCAGTGGGGATTTTGTGCTCACGCCGACGCAGCGGCACCTCGCAGAAGCTATTTTGGCGACCTACGTGAACTGTACCCACGACAGTCGCGCCCGGGCCGCCGCAAACGACAATATCTATCGGCTAGAGCTGGAACTGATGGCCAAGGTCGTCAGCCCGACAACGAGCGCCTTCCGAGTGGCAGCCTGACTCCTGCCTGCTCTTGGCTCAGCAACCGTGACGTCGCGATTAAAAAAGAAGCGGCCGATCCGCTGGGACCGGCCGCTTCGATTTCGAGTTTCGGCTGCCTGAGCCTAGAACTTCAGGTGCAGGCCGACGCTCGGTCGGAGGGTGTCGAAGGAGATGGTGTCGACCGCGACGCGGAGACCCATGTTCTTGCCCACCGCGATGTCGGCGCCGACTCCGACGAGGTAATCGCCGATCGTGTCGTCGAGATCGGCATCGTCGTCGTCGATGAGGTCGTCATCGACTCCGAGAAGGCCCGACGCGTCGACGTCGATCCACTGGTAGCCGGCGCGGGCGAAGATCACCGAGCCGCCCTTGGTGCGAACGCCGATCCGGCCGGCAACGCCATACTCGGAATCGATCGGGCCGTCGCCGAGGTTGAAATTGCCCTCTGCGCCGATGATCGCCGACTTGCCGAGATCGAAGTCGACTCCGCCATAGACGCCGTAAGTGAGCGCGGAATCGTCGAGATCGAAACCGCCGGTGTCGATCTCGTCCTCGTCCACGTTGAGATCGTGGAGGGCGCCCTGGACTCCGATATAGGGACGGGCGCCCGCGGACTCCTGGGCGTGGGCGACGCCGGGAACGGCGAGCGGCAGAGCCACGGCGCTCACCAGCAATGCAAACTTCTTCATGTCAATAACGTCCTTCTCAACTGTCGCTTTCGTGCGACCAGGTGGGCGGAAGCTAGGGATCTGGTCATCTTTCGCAAGACGTTGGCAAGGTATTGCAATGCAGCGTCACCTTAGTGCCACAAGCTATGTTAGGTTGCCGCCGCCTAGCTGACTGCCAGATTAACAGACAATGCCGACAATGGGGCTAATCTGCCTTCTTTCCGGTCGGGCGGACTTCAACTTGCAGCGAGGATGGGTGATTGCACCTTCCGCAACTGACTCTTCCTTTTTTGCAATCGCGGAAATGCGCGTCGGCACGGGCTCCTCGGTCAGTGACTGTCCCCTGCCCTTCCGTTAGCGTCCCGCCCGCGACGAGCAGGAGAAGGACATGACTGGCAAAAGACCCTTCTACCGAAGCCTCTACTTCCAGGTGCTCCTCGCAATCGCGCTCGGGATCCTCGTCGGCTGGCTGTTCCCCGCTTTCGGAGCCTCGCTGAAGCCGCTCGGGGATGCGTTCATCCGGCTGGTGAAGATGATCATCACCCCGGTCATCTTCCTCACCGTCACCACCGGGATCGCGGGGATGTCGGACCTCAAGGCCTTCGGGCGGGTCGGGGCGAAGGCGATGGCCTATTTCCTGACCTTCTCGACTCTGGCCCTCGCCGTCGGGCTGGTGGTGGCCAATGTCGTGAGGCCCGGGGACGGGCTCAACGTCGATCCGGCCTCGCTCGACCAGGGTGCGGTGGCGACCTATGTCGACAAGGCGCACGACCAGTCGATCACCGGCTTCCTGCTCGACATCATCCCCGACACCTTCTTCAGCGCCTTCACCTCGGGGCAGATATTGCAGGTGCTGTTCGTCTCGATCCTGTTCGGGATCGCCCTCGCCTTCCTCGGCGAGCGGGGCGAGCGGGTGCTGGGACCGATGCGGGTGCTCACCGCGATCATGTTCCGGATCGTCCACATCCTGATGTACGCGGCGCCGATCGGCGCCTTCGGGGCGATGGCCTATACGATCGGGGCGCATGGCATCGGCACCCTCGCCAATCTCGCGGCCCTCATCGCCACCTTCTACGCCACGTCGCTCCTCTTCGTCCTGGTGGTGCTCGGGCTGGTCGCCCGCGCCGCGGGCTTCTCGATCTTCGCTCTCATCCGCTACCTGAAGGACGAGCTTCTGCTCGTGCTGGGGACGTCGAGCTCCGAAAGCGCGATGCCGCTTCTGATGGAGAAATTGGAGCGGGCGGGTTGCCCCAAGCCGATCGTCGGGCTGGTCGTGCCGACCGGCTACAGCTTCAACCTCGACGGCACCAACATCTACATGTCGCTCGCGGCTTTGTTCATCGCCCAGGCGACCAACACGCCGCTAAGCTTCGGCGACCAGATGCTTTTGATGGCGGTCGCGATCCTGAGCTCGAAGGGCGCCGCGGGGGTGACCGGATCCGGCTTCATCGTGCTCGCGGCAACGCTGTCGGTGCTCCCGACCGTTCCGGTGGCGGGGATGGCTCTGATCCTCGGGGTCGACCGGTTCATGAGCGAATGCCGGTCGCTGACCAACTTCATCGGCAACGCGGTGGCGACCATCGTCGTCGCGCGGTGGGAGAAAGCGGTCGACGTCGGGCAGCTGAGGGCGGCGCTCGCCGGGCGCGGCGGCGAGTTCGAGGAGGAAGAGAGCGACGCGCTCCAGATCGAGGGACGGAGCGACGTTTCCGAGCCCGCGGAAAGAGGCGGATAACCGTCATCCCGGGAGGGACCCCGGGTCGGGAAGTCTCGGCGGGTCTCCCCGAGGTCCCGGCTTTCGCCGGGATGACGGGTGGGCGTCGTTCGGCCCGAATATGTTCAGATTCCTCCGGCCATAATATTCCGGCGACGGCGAGGAGGTGGACATGCGCGAGATCCGGACAATCCTGGCGGGGCTGGCGCTGGCCGTGCTTGGGTCCGCTACGGCCTCGGCGCAGCCGCAAGGCACGGACCAGCGGAGGCTCGAGATCGAGCGGGAAGCGGCGCCGGTGCTGGGCCGGGCCGCGCTGGCGCTGGTCCGGTCGGCTCGGAGCACGCTTCTGGTACGCGGGCCGGTCTCCTTCCCCTACATGGACCGTCAGCCCGACGGCTCGTACCGGCCGCAGCGGCCCGCTTTCGCCGCGGCGGTCCTGAGCCCGGACGGCTGGATCCGGATCTCGGCGGGGGGGCGGCGCGACCGCTTCGATCCCGCTGCGGGGCGGGCGCTCGACAGGCTGCTCGCGCGCCGCGCCTTGTGGACGGGGCCTTCACCGAAGTCCGACTGCACCGATCCCGGCGGCGCCCTCCTGCTGGCACGGCACGGCGGCCGCAAGCGGGCCTTCGCCTTTCCCTGCGGATTTGCCGGGCCGGCCGGCGACGCGGCCGGGATCGTCCTTGCCGGCCGGATCGGGGACTGGAGGCAGGCGCCGGCATCGGAGCGGCCCGCCGGGCTGCCGCTCGGCCGGTTCGACGAGCGCCTCCAATCGAGCTTCCGCCATATGAGCGGCCTCTACCAGGAACGCACGATGGTCGTTCGCAATTCGGCCGAGTGGCAGGGCCAGTGGCGGCGGATCACCGCACGGCAAGCGAACCCGCCCCCGCCGCCGAATGTGGACTTCAGCCGCGAAATGCTTCTGGTCGCGGCCATGGGCCCGCAGCCGTCGGGCGGCTATGAGGTCGTCATCGACAAGGTCGTCGACCAGCCCGGCGACCTGCTCGCTTTCGTCCGCTTCGTCTCGCCCGGCCGCCGGTGCGGAGCGATCGCGGCGGTGACCAGCCCGGTCGACATCGTTCGAGTGCCGCTATCACCGAAGAGCGTTCGCTGGCTGATCGAGCGGCAATCCCCGGACTGTCCCTGAGGAGCCGCGCGAATGTCAATGAACCGTGGATCGCTAAAAATCCTCCCCTGCTTTTGCAGGGGAGGGGGACCATGCGAAGCATGGTGGAGGGGCCTTTCTGAGTCCGAAGAACCCCTCCACCGCGCTTCGCGCGGTCCCCCTCCCCCGGAAATCCGGGGGAGGACTTTAGAGCGGACTCACCTTCGCAAAAGCCGATCCGCCTAGCGCCGGGTCCGCTCCACGGGGAACTTGATCGTGCCCGCCGGCGGTTCGGCGAGTAGCTGGGCGACGCTTCGGGCGAGGTCCGCCTGGCGGAAGGGCTTGGCCAGCCGGGGAAGCTCGGAGCCGGAGCCTTCGGCGATCGTCGAATAGCCGCTGATCAGCATCGCCGGAAGGCCGGGCGCGAGCTCGCGAAGGTGGCGGATCAGGTCGACGCCGTTCATCCCCGGCATCAGATAGTCGCTGACGACGGCATCGCACGCCGTGCCGTCGCGCACCAGCTGGAGCGCCTCGGCGCCGGAAGCGGCCTCGACGATCGTGTAGCCGATGTCGCACAGCATGTCCGCGGTGGCCCGGCGGACGATGTCTTCGTCGTCGACCAGGAGGATGGTGGCGGCTCTTCGGGCGATCGCCAGGGGCGCCGACTCGGACTCCTCGACTCCCGCGGGCTCGGCTGCGGCGGGGAGCCACATCTCCGCCGTCGTGCCCTCCCCCGGCTTGCTCCTGAGGTGGAGCGTTCCGCCGAGCTGGGCGCACAGGCCGTGGACCATCGATAAACCGAGGCCCGTGCCCCGGCCGACGCCTTTGGTTGAGAAGAATGGCTCGACGGCGTGGCCGAGGGTGACGCAATCCATTCCGACGCCGGTGTCGCTGATCGCCACCCGGAGATACTGGCCGGAGGCGAGCCGCTGACCGGGGGCGACCTCCTCGACTCGTGCCGAGATGCTCAGCCTGCCGCCGCCGGCCATGGCGTCGCGGGCATTGAGCGCGAGATTGAGGATGGCGAGCTCCAGCTGGTTGGGATCGATCCGGGCAGGCGGAAGCTCTTCCGGGCAGTCGACCGCGACCTCGACCATCGGCCCCACCGACTTGCGGATCAGGTCCTGCATCCCGCGAAGCAGGACGACGATGTCGACCGAGCGCGGCTGAAGGTCCTGGCGGCGGGCGAAGGCCAGGAGGCGCTGGACGAGGGTCGCCGCCCGGCTCGCCGCCTGGAGCGCCATGTCGATATGGCGAAGCGACTTGTCTCCGGGCGGTGCCCGGCGGCGGAGCAGGTCGAGGCTGCCTATGATCGGGGTCAGGAGATTGTTGAAATCGTGGGCGACCCCGCCGGTGAGCTGGCCGAGGGTCTCGAGCTTCTGGGCCTCATGAAGCTGGGCGAGGGCCGATTCATGCTCGCGGGTGCGTTCGTCGACCCGGGCCTCCAGGGTTTCGTTGGCCAAGGTGAGCTCGCGCTGGCTCCGGGCGAGCGATTCGAGGCGGGCACGGGCCTCATATTGGCGGCGGCGGCCGCGAAGCGCCGAGCGGGCGACGCTTACCAGCGTGGTGGGGTGGAAGGGCCGCTCGAGAAAGGTGACGTTGCCGAGCACCTCGAGGAAGCGCTCGGCCGCCGGGTTGCGCTCGAGCCCGCCGCCCCGGCTGGTGAGGAGGACGAAGGGAAGGTCCGACCATTCGGGCTGGGCGTCGATCCAGGACCGGACCGGGCGCAGGTCCGAGCGCATCAGCGCTTCCTCGGTGACCAGGACGAAGCCCGCGCCGAGATGAAGCTCCGCGATCAGGCATGGCAGATCGCCGCATATCGTGGCGCCGATTCCGGCTTCGCCGAGCATGGCTCGAGCCACGGCCGAGTCGCGGCCGATCGGGGCCAGAACCAGCGCCCGTTCTGAAAGCTCGTCCTTCAAACGCTTTCATCGACGGGCAGGAGCCGGTCGCCGATCAACTGTGGAACCCCGCGAAGCACGCCCTGGAAATTGTCGAGAGGGCGACCGAGCGTGATCCCCGCGGCGCCGATCCGGTATTCGCGGATCGTGTCCTCATGGGCGCTGGTCCGCTTCTTGATCACGGAAATCGCGCGCCGCACCCGTCCCGCCGCCTCGAAATAACGAAGCAGGACGACCGTGTCGGCGAGATAGGTCACGTCGACGGGGGATTTCATGTCGCCGACCAGGCCGTGCTGAGCGACGGTCAGGAAGGTGCTCACGCCCTTGCGGTTCAGGAACTGGAGCAGCTCGTGCATGTGGAGGATGAGCGCCTGCTCGTGCGGCATCGAGGCCTGATATCCATTCAGGCTGTCGACGACGATGGTGCTGACTCCATCCTCCTCGACGGCGGAGCGGACTCGATGCGCGAACTCGCCGGGGGCGAGCTCCGCCGCGTCGACCTGCTCCACGATCAGCCCGCCGGCCTCGACCATCGACTGGAGGTCGAGACCGAGTCCCTTGGCGCGCTCGAAGAGCAGACCGAGCTCTTCGTCGAAGATGAACATGGCGGCTTTCTCGCCGCGCTGCACCGCGGCCACCGCGAAGGTCAGGGTGAGGAGCGATTTGCCGGTTCCCGCCGGGCCGATGACGAGCGTGCTCGAGCCGCGCTCGATCCCGCCGCCGAGGAGCGAATCGAGCTCGACGGTGCTGCTCTTCAGGGTCTCGCGATCGAAGCTGGTCTTGTGCTCCGAGGAGACCAGGCGCGGGAAGACCCGGACCCCTCCCGTATCGATGACGAAATCGTGATAGCCGCCGCGGTAGCGCTGGCCTCGATATTTGATGACCCTGAGCCGCCTTCGCTCGGCGCCATATTCGGGGGCCAGTTCCTCGAGCCTGATCACTCCGTGAGCGACGCTGTGCACGGTCTTGTCGTTGATCTCGGTGGTAAGGTCGTCGAGCATCACGACGGTCGCGTCGTGGTTCGAGAAATAATGCTTCAGGGCCAGGATCTGCCGACGGTAGCGAAGCGAGCTCTGAGCCAGGAGCCGGATCTCCGAAAGGCTGTCGAGCACGACGCGTCTGGGCTGCACGCGCTCGACCACCTCGAAGATCCGTTTCGTGGTCTCACCGAGCTCGAGGTCGGAGGAATAGAGCAGGCTCTGCTGCTGCTCGTCGTCGAGCAGGTTCTCGGGGGGCACGAGCTCGAATATCTCGTTCGGCTCGGCGAAGTCCCAGCCGTGCGACGAGGCGCTTTCGCGAAGCTCCGTCTCGGTTTCCGAGAGCGTGATGTAGAGCCCGCGCTCTCCT
>DASVUW010000473.1:0-21223 GCA_036386845.1 Allosphingosinicella sp.
CGACCGGGCTCAGCCCCTCGTCGAGAAGCCGCTCCAGAACCGACGCTCGCACGTGGCTGACGTCGCCGACGAAGCCCAGCGACGATTCGCGCGGAGTGACGGTGAGAAGCCCGGCATCCTCGCCCGATACGCCGACCGCAACCGGCTCCTCGAGAGCCTCGCGGTTGATCGTCGCGACGAGGTCGCGGTTGATCTTGCCGACCAGCACCATCCGGACGATCTCCAGGGTCTCGGCGTCGGTCACCCTGAGCCCGTCGCGAAACTCCGGCTCCTTGCCGACCCGCCGCATCATCTTGTCGACCTGGGGCCCGCCGCCATGGACGAGGACGCAGCGCACTCCCACGCTCCTCAGAAGGAGCACGTCCTGGGCAAGCGCCCGGTCGAGCGCCTCGTCGATCGCCGCCCCGCCCAGCTTCACCACCACCGCTCGGCCGTGGAAGCGCTGGATGTAGGGCAGCGCCTGGACGAGGATGGAGGCGGTTTCGGTGGGGGACCTCATGACAGCCTCGTCGCCCCAGCGAAGGGTGGGGCCCCGGGGGGTGAAGAACGCGTCGCCCCAGCGAAGGCTGGGGCCCCAGGGGGTGAAGAACGCAGGTGCCTTTCACCCGCTGGGATGCCAGCCTTCGCTGGCATGACGGTTAAGCTCATGACGTCCTCGAATTCTCTTTGATGTAGCCCGGGCCGAGGTCGATCCCGATCACCCGGGCTCGGCCGGTGCCGAGGCCGAGCGCGACCTCGATCTCGATCCGTTCGCCCTTCATGTGCCGGGCGACCGCTTCCCCGTCATGGTCGGCCCTGGTGCCGGCCCGCGACACGACCGTCCCGCCATAGGCGACAATGGCCTTATCGGCCTCGAAGGCGATTCCGGCCGATCCGGCGGCGGCGAGGAGCCGGCCCCAATAGGGGTCGCCGCCATACCAGCTGCATTTGACGAGGTTGTTCTCGGCGATCCTTTTCGCGGCGATCCGCGCCTCCGAGTCCGAAGCGGCTCCCGTCACCGACAGCGCCACCATCTTGGTCATCCCCTCGGCGTCGCGGGCCATCTGCAGGGTGAGGTCCTCGCAGGCCCTGTGCACCGCGTCGGCGAACTCCGCCATGTCCGGCCGGCCGCGGCGGGCCGAAGCGAGCAGGATCGCGGTGTCGTTGGTCGAGGTCGCGCCATCGACGTTCAACGTGTTGAAGGTCCGGTCGGACGCGTCGCGCAGGATCGCCGTCATCTCCTCGGCGGAGACGTCGGCGTCGGTGGTCAGGAAGGCGAGCATCGTCGCCATGTCGGGGGCGATCATCCCGCAGCCCTTGGCCATCCCGCCCAGGGTGAAGGTTGAGCCCTCGACGAGCGCTTCCTTGGCATTGTGGTCCGTGGTCAGGATCCCGCGCGCCGCGTCGTGGGCTCCGCCGACGGACAGCTTCTTCGCGAGCTTCGGAGTTCCGGCGAGGATGAGGTCCATCGGCAGCGGCGTGCCGATGATCCCGGTCGAGCAGACCAGCACGTCTTCCTGCTCCACCCCGAGCGCCTCGGCGGTGGCGGCGCCCATCGCCTCGGCATCGGCGAGCCCGCGGGCTCCCGTGCCGGCATTGGCGTTGCCGCTGTTGACGATGATCGCGGCGGCCCGCCCGCCATTCTCTGCAAGACGGCGGCGCGAGAGGAGGACCGGAGGCGCGACGAACTTGTTCCGGGTGAACACGGCGGCCGCCGCGACCGGCTTGCGGTCTTCCGTAGCGATCAGCGCCATGTCGAAGCGCCGCCGCTTGATACCGGCATGGCAGCCGGCGGCAACGAAGCCCTTCGCTGCGGTGACGCTCATAAAATCCTCCCCTGCATTTGCAGGGGAGGGGGACCGTCCGAAGGACGGTGGAGGGGCCTGCGGAGTCCAAAGAACCCCTCCACCAGGCTTCGCCTGGTCCCCCTCCCCGGGAAATCCCGGGGAGGAATTTCGATGGTGACGCTCATGGATAGACTCCCGCGACGGGCAGGCCGGCGGTCTCCTCGAGGCCGAGCATGAGGTTGGCGCACTGGATCATCTGGCCCGCGGCGCCTTTGACGAGGTTGTCGAGCGCGGCGATGGCGAGCACCCGGCCCGTGCGCTCGTCGTAGCGGGCGGTGAGATGGACGGCGTTGGAGCCCAGGGTCCATTTCGTCGAGGGTGGGCGCTCGGAGACGTGGATGAAGGGCTCTGAGGCATAGGCTTCGCGAAGGGCGGCGAGCGGGTCGCAGGGCCCCTTGGCGACGGCGTGGCAGGTGGCGAGGATGCCTCGGTTCATCGGAACGAGATGGGGGGTGAACAGCACTCTTGCGCCCAGCGCCATCTCCATCTCGGCGGTGTGGCGGTGGGTGAGGAGGCCGTAGGCGGCGAAGCTCTCGTCCACGCTGTTGAAATGGGTCTCCTCCTTCAGCGCCTTGCCCGCGCCGCTGACCCCCGAAGCGGCGTCCACGACGAGGCTGACCGGGTCGATCAGGTCCATGAGCGGTTTCAGCGCGAGGATCGCTGCGGTGGCGTAGCAGCCGGCCGCCGCCACGGTCGTCGAAGCGGCGATGGAAGAGCGGTCGAGCTCGGGAATGCCGTAGACGAACCGGTCCATGAGGTCCGCGGCGCCATGCGGCTCCCGGTACCAGAGCTGGTAGTCCGCGGCGCTGTCCAGCCGGAAGTCCGCGCCGAGATCGACGAAGGGAATGGAGCGGTCGATGACGTCGCGCGCCACCGTCTGCGAATGGCCATGCGGAAGCGCCGCGAAGACGAGATCAACGCCCTCATCAAGCGCCTCGGCTGCATAACTATTCAGAAAGGCATCCCGATAGGCCAAAGCCAGGTGGGGGTGGACCGAGTCCAGCTTCTGCCCGGCCTGGCTGCTTCCGAACAATTTCACCGGACGTAGCCGAGGGTGCTGAGCGCAAAGCCTCAGCAACTCGGACCCGACGAAGCCCGAGGCTCCAAGGATTGCGACACGAATCATGGGGAGCCGGTCATGCGCCCTAATGCATAATTATGCAATAAGCTGCGTTTTATGCATCAACGATCGGGGTCGGAGACTCGGCCTTGTCGGTGAACAGATCGATCTTCGGTCGGCGCGAATGGCGCTTGCGATGCCGGTGCCGGCGCGTGGAGGGCCGGAAGACGACGACCGCAATGGCCACGGCCGCGACGAGCAGGCAGGCGGCAATGACTATGAGTGCATCGCCGATAGTGCCCTGCATGGTTTCGCTCCTCAGGGGAAATGTAGATCAAGTCGTCACCCGGTTCCAGCCCTCAATCTCGTTCATGGATCGGGTTCGGGCCCCCCTTGACGGATCGGTCGAGCGGCGTCTGGCGGGGAGGAGGGAGGCTAGCCCTTTGCCGAGCCGATCGACGGGTCGAGGATGAACGCCCCGGCCTCGACGGGCGCGGCGCCCCCGGACGGCGCGCCGGTTGCCGCCCCCGCGACAAGCAGAAAGAAAGCCACGAGCAGGAAGAGGACGGCGCCGATGATTCCACGCGAGGCCGACAAGGGCAGCCTTGCCGCTTCGCCCTGCGCGGTGCGCCGGGTCTGGAAAACCGCGACTGTCGCCATCGTCCCGCTCCTCTTCGAATTGGTTGCAGAATAGGCCGCCCTGGCGGCGCCCCGCCACCAGCATTAAAGCCAAGTTTCGGCACATTCGGCGGGCCGCGGGCGGCTGGCCTGGGCTGCCGCGTGCGGATATGTGCGGCTATGTACGGGACTGGAGCGAGGTTCGACGATGCCCGATGCCGTACCGACCGTGACGATGGGCCTCATCCGGGTCGGAGTAGGCGGCTGGGACTACGATCCCTGGCGTGAGAGCTTCTACCCGCCCAAGCTGCCCAAATCGAAGCAGCTCGGCCATATGGCCGGCAGGCTCACCGCGGTCGAGATCAACGCCACCTACTACAAGCTTCAGAAGCCCGAGCTGTTCGAGCGCTGGTCGAAAGCGGCGCCCGACGGCTTCCGGTTCGCGATCAAGGGCTCGCGCTTCTGCTCCAACCGCAAGGTGCTCGGCGAGGCGGGGGAGGCGGTGGAGCGCTTCTGCGGGCAGGGCCTGGCCGAGCTCGGCGACAAGCTCGGCCCGGTCCTTTGGCAGTTCATGGCGACGAAGAAATTCGAGCCTGACGATTTCGGGGCCTTTCTCGCGCTGCTGCCGCGCAAGGTGGCCGGCGTTCCGCTCCGCCACGTCGTCGAGCCGAGGCACGAAAGCTTCAGCGATCCGGCGTTCGTCGCGCTGGCCCGCGCGGCCGGGGTCGGAATCGCGTTCGCCGATTCCGACGAATTCCCGTGCATCGCCGACCTGTCCGGCGATTTGGTCTATGCCCGGCTCCAGCGCAGCCGGTCCGAAGTGCCGACGGGATATCCGCCCGACCAGCTGGATCGCTGGGCCGAGGTCGCGAAAGGCTGGGCTCGGGGCCGGAGCCCGGAAGGCTTTCCCTGCGTCGCCAAGCCGCCCCGGCCGACGGCGCGCGACGTCTACGTCTTCTTCATCTCGGGCGCCAAGGAGCGCAACCCGACGGCAGCGGAGGCGCTGATCGGGCGGCTCTAGCTGCCTCCCCATCGTGAAACGATGGGGAGGGGGACCAGCGAAGCTGGTGGAGGGGTGATCTGGAACAGGCCCGCGCCAGGTCGCCCCTCCACCGCCAAAATTGGCGGTCCCCCTCCCCATGCTGCGCATGGGGAGGCATAAGGGGCGCAATGAACCCGCTCTTCGCGAACATGCCGATCAACGTCTTCACCCGGATGTCGGCGCCGGCGGCGGAGCACCAGGCCGTCAATCTCGGCCAGGGCTTTCCCGATTTCGGCTGGCCGGACGACGTCGTGGCCCGGGCCGCGGAGGCGCTTATCTCCGGCTCCAACCAATATGCGCCGATGCCCGGCCTGCCCGAGCTTCGCCGAGCCGTCGCCGACCATTATCGAGCCCACCAGGGGCTCGACACCGAGCCGGAATCGGTCGTCGTCACCTCCGGCGCGACAGAGGCGCTGGCAGCGTCGCTGATGGCGCTGATCGAGCCCGGCGACGAGATACTGCTCTTCCAGCCGCTCTACGACGCCTATCTGCCGCTGCTTCGTCGAGCCGGCGGGGTGCCGCGATTCCTCCGGCTGACTCCTCCCGACTGGCGGATAAGCGAGGAAGCTCTGGCGGAGGCCTTCACGGCCAAGACGCGGCTCGTCATCTTCAACAATCCGCACAATCCGTCTTCGCGGGTGTTCCGCCGGGACGAGCTGGAGCGGCTCGCCAGGGCCTGCGTCCGTCACGATTCGATCGCCCTCACCGACGAGGTCTGGGAGCATGTCGTGTTCGACGGCGGCGAGCATGTGCCGCTCGCGAGCCTGCCTGGAATGGCGGAGCGGACCGTCAAGGTCGGCTCGGCGGGCAAGATCTTCTCACTGACCGGGTGGAAGGTCGGCTGGGTGGTGGCGCCGCCGGCGCTGGCGGGACCGATCTCCAAGGCGCATCAGTTCATCGCCTTCGCGACCCCGCCCAACCTTCAGGTCGGGGTGGCTCAGGGGCTGGGCAAGGAAGCGGGCTGGTTCGAGTGCATGCGCAGCGATTTCGCCGAGGCCCGTGACGGGCTGGTCTCAGGGCTGCGCGAGGCCGGGTTCGCGACCTTGCCGGCCGAGGGGACCTATTTCGTCGGGGTCGACCTGCCCGCCTCCGGGATCGAGGCGGACGACGCCGCCTTCTGCGACCGAGCGGTGCGCGAGGCGGGGGTGGCCGCGATCCCGCTCTCCGCCTTCTATGCGGAGGACCCGGTGACGACGGTCGTGCGGCTTTGTTTCGCCAAGAAGCGGGAGACGCTGGCCGCGGGGATAGAGCGGATGGCGAAGGCGAGGGGGCTTTTCGCCTGATCCGTCGTCCCAGCGAAGGCTGGGACCCCAGGGGGTGAAGAACGCGGCGCTTTTCACCCACTGGGGCCCCAGCCTTCGCTGGGGCGACGGGGTTGCTTCGGCGGCTGGCTCCTCGCAAAGACGGCCCGCAATGACCTTCAATTCCACGAACGAGACCCGCGCCCTCTTCGGGCGCCTCCGGACTCCGCTGCCGAAGGGCGGCCTCGAATCGCGCTCTCCCATCGACGGCCGGGTCATCGGCTCGGTCCCGACGGCGTCGCCCGCCGACGTCGCCGCCGCCGTCGCCCGAGCCCATGACGCCTTCCTTGCCTGGCGCAACGTCCCGCCGCCCAGGCGCGGGGAGCTCGTCCGGCTGTTCGGAACGGTGCTGCGCGAGGAAAAGGAAGCTCTGGGGCGGCTGGTCAGCCTGGAGGCCGGGAAGATCCTCCAGGAGGGGCTCGGCGAGGTCCAGGAGATGATCGACATCTGCGATTTCGCGGTCGGGCTGTCCCGCCAGCTCTACGGGCTCACCATCGCGACCGAGCGGCCAGGGCACCGGATGATGGAAACCTGGCATCCGCTAGGCGTGGTGGGCGTGATCTCGGCCTTCAACTTCCCGGTGGCGGTGTGGGCGTGGAATGCCTGCCTCGCCTTCGTCTGCGGCGATTCGGTGGTGTGGAAGCCCTCGGAGAAGACTCCGCTGACGGCCGTCGCGGTGCAGGCCTTGTTCGAGCGGGCGGCCGAGCGGTTCGGCGATGCGCCGGCGGGGCTCAGCCATGTCGTGCAGGGCGCGCGTGAGACCGGCGAGGCGCTGGTCGACGATCCGCGAGTCGCGCTTCTGTCTGCGACCGGATCGACGCGGATGGGCCGGACGGTCGCCCCCCGGGTGGCGGCGCGCTTCGGGCGGACGCTGCTCGAGCTGGGCGGCAATAACGGAATGGTGGTCGCGCCCTCGGCCGATCTGGCGCTGGCGGAGCGGGCGATCGCCTTCGCCGCCGTCGGGACGGCCGGCCAGCGCTGCACGACCCTGAGGCGGCTGTTCGTCCAGGAGGCGGTGTACGAAACCCTGGTGCCGAGGTTGAAGCAGATCTGGGCGGCGGTGCCGGTCGGGAATCCGCTCGAGGACGGAACGCTCGTTGGGCCGCTGATCGACGAAGCGGGGGTCGAGGCGATGCACGAGGCGCTGGACCGGGCTCGGGCCGAGGGCGGCGAAGTTCATGGCGGGGACCGGATCGAGGGGCTCTATGTCCGGCCCGCCCTCGTCGAGATGCCGGGCCAGACTCCGATCACTCTCACCGAGACCTTCGCGCCCATCCTGTACATCATGCGCTTCGGCGCGCTCGACGAAGCGATCGCCGCGCACAACGAAGCGCCCCAGGGCCTCGCTTCGTCCATCTTCACCAACGACATACGCGAGGCGGAGACCTTCCTCTCCGCGGCGGGCTCGGACTGCGGGATCGTCAACGTCAATATCGGGCCTTCGGGCGCCGAGATCGGCGGGGCGTTCGGCGGCGAGAAGGAGACGGGCGGCGGCCGCGAGAGCGGCTCGGACGCCTGGCGCACCTACATGCGAAGGGCGACCAACACGATCAACTACAGCCGCGAGCTCCCGCTGGCGCAAGGCATCAACTTCAACATGCCATGACGGGCCGGGTCGCGATCCTCACCCCCGACAAGACCAGCGAGGGCTTCAGGACCCGCTGGCGCGACGTGCTCGAGCGCAACGCCGCGCCGCTTCGGGAGGCGGGCCTCGAGGTCGAGGCGCGCGACTGGGCAGCGGCATCCGATCTCGCCGCGTTCGATCTCGTCCTGCCGCTCCTGGTCTGGGGCTATCCATTCGCCCCGAAGCAATGGGCGGAGGCCGTCGACCGGTGGGAAAGCGAAGGAGCCCGGCTTCAAAATCCGGCCTCTGTGCTGCGCTGGAACTCGGATAAGGCCTATCTGGGGAAGCTCGCGGAACGCGGCGCGCCGTCGGTCCCGGCGCTTTACGCCGAGCGCCTTTCGCCCCGGTTCCTCGAACGGGCGGCTCGCACCTTCGGCACCGAGCGGCTGGTCGCGAAGCCTCGCATTTCGTCGACCGCCTGGCAGACGATCCGATGGTCGAAGGGCGATCCGCTGGACGGCGGCCCGGAGGGGGCCGCGATCGTCCAGCCCTATCTTCCGGAAATCGAGAGATCGGGCGAAGTCTCGATGATCTTCTTCGGCGGCGCATTCAGCCACGCCATCGTCAAGCGGCCCCAGCCCGGCGACTTTCGGGTGCAGCCGGAGTTCGACGGCATCATCGCGGCACACAATCCGGACTCCGCGGAGCATGAAGCGGCGGAGCGGATCCTGGCCGCCGTCGAGGAGCCTTTGCTCTACGCCCGGATCGACCTGGTTCGGGGGCTGGATGGCGCTCCTCAGCTCATCGAGCTCGAGCTAATCGAGCCCGATCTTTACCTGAGTTATGAAGATGATGGGGGAAAGCGCTTCGCGTCGGCCATCCTGGAACTGATCGGCCGCTGAGCCGCTGAGACGGCCTATGCCCCATGTCGTGCTCCTCGGCGATTCGATCCTCGACAACGCCGCCTACGTCCGCGGCGGACCGGACGTCGTGAGCCAGCTGCGCCGCAAGCTGCCGACCGATTGGAACGCAACGCTCCTCGCCGTCGACGGCGCAGTGACGGCGGAGGTGCGCTCCCAGCTGGCGAGGCTGCCGAAGGACTCGACCCATCTGGCAGTGAGCATCGGCGGCAACGACGCGCTCGGCGCTTCCTTCATGCTCGGCCACTCGGTCGCCACCGTCGCCGAGGCACTGTCCCTGCTCGAAACGGCGCAGGCCCGATTCGCGGCCGATTATGCCGCTATGGCGCTGGGCGTCATGGGCGCCGGGCTTCCGACCGCCTTCTGCACAATCTACGACACCCCTCCTTCGTCGCCGGACCACCGGATCGTCCGGACGGCGCTCGCGCTGTTCAACGACGTCATCACCCGGTCAGCCTTCGCCAGCGGGGCGGGCCTGATCGACCTCCGGCTGATCTGCGACGAGGACGAGGATTACGCCAACCCTATCGAGCCATCCGTGCGGGGCGGGGACAAGATCGCTTCGGCCATCGCCGCCTGGGCCGCGCAGGGGAACCCGGCTGGTTACGGAGCCGTTCTTACGCTCAGAAATACCGAGTACGCGTAAAACACAAGAAACGCAGGGGAATTGGATCATGAATACGCGGACTTTCGCCCTTATCTTCGGAATCGCATTCCTAATCATCGGCGCCGGCGGCTTCATACCGGGGCTGCATCAGCCGGGTACGCCCGATCCGGGCCTGACGATGACCCATGGCTATGGGGATGCGCTCGGCCTGTTCCCGGTCAACACGCTTCACAACATCGTCCACATCATCTTCGGGATCTGGGGCATCATGGCCTATAAGAGCTATGGCGGCTCCCGCTCGTATTTTCGAGTGGTCGCAGTGGTCTACGCGCTGCTGATGGTCATGGGCCTGCTCGAGCCGACGCGGACGACTTTCGGCCTCGTGCCGCTTTACGGCAATGACGTGTGGCTGCACGCCTTGCTGGCGCTGGTCGCGGCCTATTTCGGCTGGGTCAATCGCGACACCGCGGGCGATCGCGCCTGAATCCTGCCTCCCCATGCCAAGCATGGGGAGGGGGACCACCCGAAGGGTGGTGGAGGGGTGACCGGCACTGGCCTTCGCAGTGGCGTGTCGGATCCTCGGCCTTTCGAGCCTGGCTACCCCTCCACCAGGCTTCGCCTGGTCCCCCCTCCCCATCGCGATGCGATGGGGAGGCAAAGGAATGGACGAGACGGCCCGGCCTTGCGCCGGGCCGTTTCCCTTTTTCTTTCCACGGCTTGGACAGCCCTTGCGGGGCCGTTCAGCGAGCTTTAATAGGCTATCCCAGGATAATGGCCGACTGCCACGCGAAGTTTTTTCGCGGCCGCCATTGACGGGGATAAACCATGTTCAGCCGCAGCTTACTCGCACTTCTCGCGCTCGGGGCCGCGTTGCCCGCATTGGCCCAGAATGGCTCCGTTCCGGCTGCGCCCAAGGCCGCACCGGCCCCGGCGCCGGCCGCGACGCCGGTCATCGGCGCGGAATGGTCGCGCAAGGCCGCGCTCGAGCTGGTCCGCTACGTCGAGGGCATAGGCTCGGAAGGGCTCGACCCCGCCGATTACGATCCCGCAGGCCTTCGCGAAGCCGTCGAGTCCGACGACGACAGCCTTAGCGCGATCGCCACGACGACGTTCTTCAAGGTCGCTTCCGACCTCAAGTTCGGTCACGTCCGTGACAGCGGCCGGATCGACTGGCACGTCAAGGACGACAGCTGGAACGTCTACGACCAGCAGGCTTTGCTCGACCGAGCCATGAAGGGCGGCGTCGCAGAGACCTTCGAGTCCCTGCTTCCGACCCATCCGCAATATGCGGCGCTGAAGGCGTTGCTCGCCGACAAGTCGGTCGACGCCAAGACCCGCGACCGGATCCGGATCAACCTCGACCGCTGGCGCTGGCTTCCGCAGGACCTCGGCTCCAAATATGTCATCGTCAACGTGCCCGCCTACACGGTCGCCCTGGTCGAGAACGGCCAGACCCTGAACCGCCGGCGGGCGGTCGCGGGCGCGATCAAGACTCCGACGCCGTCGTTGAGTGCGGTGATCACCGGCGCGATCTTCAACCCGTGGTGGGAAGTGCCCTCGAGCATCGCTGCCGAGGTCCGCGGCAAGAAGGGCTATGTCGCGGTCAAGGACGATAGCGGCAAGGTCATCCGCTGGCGCCAGCCTCCGGGGCCGTCCAACGCGCTGGGCCGGATGAAGCTGGTGATGGGCAATCCCTACGCCATCTACCTGCACGACACCAACGCGAAGAATTTGTTCAACAAGCAGGCGCGCGCCTTCAGCCACGGCTGCATCCGCACCGAGGACGCGGTCGGCTTCGCCCAGACCCTGCTCGACGGGACCGAATGGAACCGCGCCAAGATCGACCAGACCCTCGCGTCGGGCAAGGCGACCCAGGCCAATCTCGCCGCGCCGGTGCCGGTCTACATCGTCTATTTCACCGTCGCCGCGACCAGCGACGGCCCGCCGAACAGCTACGTCGACCTGTACGGCCGCGACGGCAAGGTGCTTGCCGGGCTCACCGACCGCAAGAGCGGGACCGCGCTGGCGTCGTCGGGGCAGTGAGCGGTCAATCGGCCCCGCGCGAAGCGTGGGGAGGGGGACCATGCGAAGCATGGTGGAGGGGTAATTGGCGCGGAGCCGTCCGGTTCGCGCGAGAACCTTCTTGAACTGATCCAGCTACCCCTCCACCACCCTTCGGGTGGTCCCCCTCCCCACCCGCTTCGCGGGCAGGGAGGATGAAAGGGGCAGGAGGAACCTTACTCACCCCATGGACGCCTTTTCCGCCCTTTACCGGCTGCTCTCGCCCGCTCGGCGGAGGCAGTTCGTCCTGACCCTTTTGCTGATGCTGGTCGGCGCGGCGGCGGAAGTGGTGACGATCGGGGCGGCTCTGCCCTTCCTCGCTTTGGTCGCGGATCCCGACAGCGCCCTGATTCCGCCTCGGCTTCTGGGGCTGCTGACAGCGATCGGCGGCTCGCCCGTGGTTGGCGCCGCCATGCTTCTCATCGCAGCGGCTCTGGCGGCCGCGGGCGTGCGGCTGGCCTTGACCTGGGGAAGCCAGCGATTCGTGATGTCGGCGGGACACGACATGGCCACCGCCGTCTTCGGCCGGATGCTCCGCCAGCCTTATGCCGAGCAGGTGCGGCGCAACTCCAGCCAGACCCTGGCCGCGATCGAAAAGGTGCAGGGGGTGGTGTTCGGCGTGCTTCAGCCGGCGATGCAGGGGATGATCGGCGCCTTCATCGCCGTCTGCGTCTTCGCGGTGCTGCTGAAGATCGACGCGCGGGCCGCCGGCCTCGCCGCCGGCGCGGTCGTCCTCGCTTATGTCGGAGTCAGCGTGCTGGTCCGGCCCCGGCTTCGGCGCAATTCCGAACTGCTGGCGGGAACCGTGGTCGAGCGCACGCGCACCGTCCAGGAGGGCCTCGGCGGGATAAGGGACATCATCCTCGACCGCTCCGAGCCTTTGTTCGAGGCCAAGTTCAGCGATCTCGACGGCCGCTATCGCCGCGCGCAGGCGGCCACCCAGTTCGTCGCGGGCGCCCCGCGCTTCATCGTCGAGGCGGCGGGGCTGGTAGCCATCGCGCTCATCACCCTGGCGATGAGCCTCGAGCCGGGCGGGGTCGTGAAGGCAATCCCGGTGCTCGGAGCGCTGGCTCTGGGCGCCCAGCGGCTTCTGCCCCTGCTTCAGCAAGCCTATCACGCGTGGAGCGTGGCGAGCGCCAATTACCGCGCCTTTCGCGACGTCATCGACATGATGGAAATGCCGATCCCGCGGCCGCAGCCGGAAGCCCCGCCGCTCGCCGTGGAGCGCGAGCTGGCGTTCGAGGGGGTAGGCTATCGCTACCCGGAAGGACGCTTCGCCCTCACCGACGTCAGCTTCAAGGTCCGCGCGGGCGAGCATATCGGGATCGCGGGACCGACCGGCGGCGGCAAGTCGACCTTGCTCGACTTGCTGATGGGCCTTCTCGAGCCGGAGGAAGGCGCGATATTCGTCGACGGCCGCCGGCTCGACGCGGCGACCAGGCCGGCCTGGCAGTCGGCCCTCGCCCACGTGCCCCAGGCCATCTATCTGGCCGACGACACGATCGCCGCCAACATCGCCTTTCCCAGGAGCGCCGAGGGCATGGACCCGGAGCTTCTCGCGGCCGCCGTTCGGGCGGCGCAGCTCGAGACTTTCCTCGCCGGGTTGCCCGACGGGCTTCAGACCTATGTCGGCGAGCGGGGCGTCCGGCTTTCCGGCGGCCAGCGCCAGCGCATTGGACTCGCCCGGGCCCTCTACCGGCGGCCTCGGCTCCTCATCCTCGACGAGGCGACGAGCGCCCTCGACGAAGGCACGGAGCGGGCCGTGCTCGCGGCGCTCCAGGCCGTGCGCGGGGATATGACGTTGGTGACCGTGGCGCACCGGGCGGCGACTCTCGCGGCGTGCGACCGGCTTATCCGGGTCGAGGGGGGCCGGGTCAGCGAGGCCTGATTTGCCTCCCCGCCGCGAAGCGGTGGGGAGGGGGACCACCGAAGGTGGTGGAGGGGTGACGACCTGGATCGGGCCTGCGCCAAGTCACCCCTCCACCACCCTTCGGGCGGTCCCCCTCCCCATCTGGCGATGGGGAGGCAACTAGGGCGAACTTCCCGCGTTCCGCCCCAAACTGTGACCGCCACCCTTCCCCAACTCGCCGCCTTCGGCCTGCTCGCCGGGATGATGCTCCTCTTCGTCTGGGGGCGGATCCGCTACGATCTCGTCGCGGTCCTCGCCTTGCTGGCGGCCCTGCTGCTCGGCCTCGTCAAGCCCGAGGACGCATTCAGCGGCTTTGCCGACGATATCGTCGTCATCGTCGCGTCGGCGCTCGTCATCTCGGCCGCGGTCGAGCGGTCGGGGGTCGTCGAGGCCGCCATCGGGCGGCTGAGCGGAGGGATGACCCGGATGGGCTCGCAGCTCACGGTCCTGGTCGGATCGGTCACTCTGCTCTCCGCCCTGGTCAAGAATATCGGCGCGCTCGCAATGCTGATGCCGGCCGCCTTCCGCCTGGCCAAGAAATCGGACAGCTCACCGTCCTGCTTCCTGATGCCGATGGCGTTCGGCTCCCTCCTGGGCGGCCTGATGACCCTCGTCGGGACCTCGCCCAACATCATCGTCAGCCGGGTCCGCGAGGAGATGACGGGCGAACCCTTCTCGATGTTCGACTACACGCCGGTGGGCGCCGGAGTCGCCATCGCCGGCCTCATTTTCCTGCGCTTCGGCCATCGCCTCCTGCCCGCCGACCGCCGCGCGGCGCCGACGATGGGCGAGGCGCTCGACATCGAGGATTATGCGACCGAGGCGGAGGTCCCGCCCGGCTCTCCCGCCGAAGACAAGAGCGTGGCCGAGCTTCGCGAGCTGCTCGAAAAGGGAGTGGAGCTGACCGGAATCCACCGCTGGGACAGGCGCGCGACGCTTCCACTGCCCGACGCGGTGATCCGGGCGGGCGACATACTCATCCTGAAGGGCGAGCCCGAGGCGCTCGAGCGGGTCATCGCCACCCTCGGCCTCGAGCTCGAAGGCCATCATCGCGACGCCGCCGCTGGAACCGCCTCGTCCAACGTGGGGGTCATCGAGGCGGTCGTCGGCCGCGATTCGATCCTCGCCGGAACGGCGGCCGGCCGGGTGGCGCTTCACGACCGTCACGGGGTCAATCTCATCGCCGTGTCGCGCCGCGGCGAGCGGATCACCCGGCGGCTTCGCGACGTCGTTCTCTGCCCCGGCGACATCGTCGTCCTGCAGGGCGCGCTCGATACCTTGCCCGAGCGGCTGAGGGAGCTGGGCTGCCTCCCCCTCGCCGAGCGGAGCCTGAGGCTCGGCAACGCCCGGCGGGGGCTGATCCCGCTCGCGATCCTGGCCGCTGCGATGGCACTGACCGCCGCGGGCTGGGTCCCGGTGGCGGTCGCCTTCTTCGGGGCTGCGGCCGTCATCATGCTGTCGGGCGCTCTGACGGCGCGGGAGGCCTATGCGCGGATCGAATGGCCGATCCTGGTGATGATCGGCGCACTCATCCCAGTCTCCGATTCGCTTCGCACCACCGGAGCGACCGACCTCATCGCCCACTTCCTGTCGGGCCTGGCGGCGACTCTTCCCGCTTGGGGCGCCGTCGCGCTGATCCTGGTGGCGGCGATGGCGGTCACCCCGTTCCTCAACAACGCCGCGACCGTGCTCGTCATGGCGCCGATCGCCGCGAGCTTCGCCGGCGGGCTGGGCTACCGGCCCGAAGCTTTCCTGATGGCCGTGGCGGTGGGGGCGGGATGCGACTTCCTCACCCCGATCGGTCACCAGTGCAACACCCTGGTCATGGGGCCGGGAGGCTACCGCTTCGGCGACTATGCGAGGCTGGGCGCGCCGCTGTCGCTGATCGTGGTGGTGGTGGGAGTGCCGCTGATCCTCGCGGTGTGGCCGCTTCGTTAGTTAAATCCTCCCCGCGATTTCGCCGGGACGGGGACCAGGCGAAGCCTGGTGGAGGGGTTCTTCGGACTCAGCAAGGGCCCCTCCACCACCCTTCGGGCGGTCCCCCTCCCCTGCAAATGCAGGGGAGGAATTAGGAAACCTCAGGCCAGCTTGTCCGCGTAAAGGAACCGGCCCGGGCCGAGGCGGGCGAGAACCTGCTGGAGGCTGTTGTAGGGGAGTGCGAAGCAGCCCTCCGAGCGGCCGAGCTTGCCGTGGACCTCGAGCTGGCTCGGCTCGGCATACCAGGCCGAGTGGACGACGATCGCCCGGGTCTCGGCATTGGAATTGCTCCAGTCGAGGCCGGCGAGGCGCATCGAGCGGCCATATTTGCCGTGATAATATTCGCCCGTCCGGTAGCCGCCCTGCGACGAGGCTTCCGAGCCCACCGCATTCGAGAAGCGCTCCAGCAGGCCGCTATGGGCGGGGTCTGAGCCGCGGCCATGGGCGACGAGGTGATTGCTGACCCGGCCCGAACGGGTATCGAGAAGGAAGAAGCGATGCTCGTTCGACGGGCGGCTGAAATCGGCGATGCCGACGACGTCGGTGTGGCGAAGCCTCGAGCGGTGGCGCTCGAACGAAGCGCGGGCGCGGGCGAGGAGGCGCGGGTCGATCAGCCCGTCGACGACGACCCGCGGCTGGGCGGGAATGCTGCGGGGATGCACCGGGACCGTCGGAAGGGGTTTCGGCTCGGGATCCTTCAGCCCGGCGACGATCTGCGCCAGGGTCTGGCCCTGGGCCGCCGTGGCGAGAAAACCGGCCGACAGTCCGGCCCCAAGCATTTGCCTGCGCGAGTAGATCAAGATTTTCCCCTCAGCTCTCGAGTCATAGTTATAGCTTTTGTCCTTAAGTTCCAGTGAACTGCTGCCGCTTCGTCCCGCCGGTGAAGCGACTCGCCGCATTGATTACGGCTCCGGTTGGTTACCGAGGCGTAACGGCGTCGGTGAAGCGTGCGCGGAACCCGGCAGGCTGCGGAAGCGTCTTCCGACTCACTATGGCCGAGTTCGACCGCCTTGAAGTGAAGCCCGGGCTTGCGCCGATGGAGGCGAAGCTGGTCGATTCGCTGCCCGAGGGCGAAGGGTGGCAGTACGAGCCCAAGTGGGACGGGTTCCGCTGCCTGATCTTCCGCGACGGGCCCGAAGTGGCCTTGATGTCCAAGTCGGGAAAGCCGCTCGGCCGCTACTTTCCGGAGGTCGTCGACACGGTGCTCGGGATGGAGGCGGACCGGTTCGTCCTCGACGGCGAGCTGGTCATTCCGGTGGACGGCGCGCTTTCGTTCGACGCCCTGCAGCTCCGGCTCCATCCGGCCGAGAGCCGGGTAAACCGGCTGGCCCGCGAGACTCCCGCCCAGCTCATGCTGTTCGACCTGCTCTTCTCCAAGGAGACGAGCTATCTCGACGCGCCTCTGGAGCTGAGGCGGCGGTCGCTTGAGATCATCTACGCGGCGGAGCAGCATGACGACCTTCTGCTTTCGCCCTGCACCGCCGATCCGCAAGTCGCTCGAGGCTGGCTGGAGCAAGTCGGAGCGGCGCTGGACGGGGTCATCGCCAAGCGGCTCGACGGCCGATACGAGCCCGGCGAACGCGCGATGATGAAGATCAAGGCGATGCGCACCGCGGACTGCGTCGTGGGCGGCTTCAGATACGGGACGAAGAGCAAGGAGGTCGCCTCGCTGCTGCTCGGCCTCTACGACGAGGAGGGACTCCTCCATCATGTCGGTTTCACCTCCTCCATCCCGGCCGAGGAGAAAGCGGCCTTGACCGCGCGGCTCGAGGCGCTGGTCGAAGGGCCGGGCTTCACGGGGGATGCTCCGGGCGGCCCGAGCCGCTGGTCGACCGAGCGGACCGGCGAATGGCAGCCTCTGAGGCCGGAGCTGATCGCGGAGGTGCGCTACGACCACGTCACCGGCCGCCGATTCCGCCACGGCACCAAATTCCTCCGCTGGCGGCCCGACAAGGCGCCGGCCCAGTGCCGGACGGACCAGCTCCAGCCCGAGGCCGCCGCGGACACGCTGGCCGCCCAATTGAAGGCCGCGACATGAAGCTCGAACGGATCGTCGAGGGGGTAAGGCTCAGCAACCCCGACAAGATACTCTATCCCGAGCAGGGCATCACCAAGGGCCAGCTCGCCGATTATTATGTCGCCGTCGCCGATCGAATCCTCCCCCACATCGCCTTTCGCCCGGTGACAATGGTCCGCTGCCCGACGGGGGAGGGGACGAAATGCTTCTACCAGCGCCATGCCGGCTCCGGCGTTCTGGAGCAGCTCCACGAAGTGACCATCCCCGGCTTCGACGAGCCCTATCTCTATATCTCCGATGCGCCCGGGCTGGTCGCCATGGTCCAGATGGGCGTGCTCGAAATGCATCCCTGGGGCGTGAAGGTGGATTCGCCGGATCGGGCGGACCGGATCGTCTTCGATCTCGATCCTGCCGAGGGACTGGGCTTCGAGGCCGTGATCGAAGCGGCCAAGGAGGTGCGCGACCGGCTGAAGGCGCTCGGCCTCGTCAGCTTCGTCAAGACGACCGGAGGGAAGGGCCTCCACGTCGTCGTTCCGGTCGAGGCGACGGCGCCGTGGAAGGACGTGAAGAGCTTCGCCAAGGGCGTCTCGGCGGAGATGGCCTCGGACTCGCCGGACAAATATCTGACCAAGGCGACCAAGGCCGACCGGGTCGGCCGGATCTTCATCGACTATCTCAGGAACGACCCGACCTCGACCGCCGTCTCGCCTTATTCCACGCGGTCGCGCAAGGGCGCCCCGGTGGCGATGCCGATCCGGTGGGACCAGGTGAAGGCGGGGCTCGACCCGTGCGATTATACGGTGGAGACGGTGCCCGGGCTGGTGGCGAAGCAGCGGAGCGATCCCTGGGCGGAGATGCTCGAGGTGAAGCAGCAACTGCCGGAGGGGCCGAGGGCTTAACTTTGCCTCCCCATCGTCAGATGGGGAGGGGGACCACCCGTAGGGTGGTGGAGGGGTAGAAGGCGCCAAGCCAAAAGGGTTGCGGGCGAACCTCCAGATCCCGGCGCTAACTACCCCTCCACCATGCTTCGCATGGTCCCCCTCCCCACCGCTTCGCGGCAGGGAGGCAAAGGGTTGCCGTGCCGCCGACGCATCCTATCTGCGGATGAAAGGAGAATGACATGGCCGAACAGCAGGCGATCTTGGCGGGGGGGTGCTTCTGGTGCACCGAGGCCGTGTTCAACGACGTGATCGGAGTGACGAAGGTCGAGAGCGGCTATATCGGCGGCCATGTGCAGAACCCGACCTACAAGGCCGTCTGCGGCGGCAATACGGGCCATGCGGAGGCAATCCGGCTCACTTTCGATCCGGACCTCATCTCCTACGACGAGATCCTCGACCTCTTCTTCGCCACCCACGATCCGACCCAGCTCAACCGCCAGGGCAACGACGTCGGCACCCAATATCGCTCGGCCGTGTTTCCGCTTTCGAGCGAGCAGGAGGCTGCGGTCCGGCGGGCGATGGAGCGGGCGCGGGCCGACTGGCCGGCGGCGATCGTGACGACGATCGAGCCGGCGTCCGAATGGTATCCGGCCGAGGATTACCACCAGGATTATTGGTCGGGCGAAGGCCAGCGCAACCCCTATTGCCTCGCCGTCATTCCGCCCAAGCTCAAGAAGCTTCGCAAGAGCTTCGCCCACCGGGTGAAGAGCGAGGCGGCGGGAGCGGCTTGAAATAGGCGACGAGGCCCGCCGGCCGCTCATTCCGGGCCGCGGTTCCTGCGCGGCCTTGGACAGGAACTCCTCCCCGCCCGGAGGAGCCGCCTGATTCTTATCGAATTAATTAAAACCGCGTATAAATGAAACAGAACTTATCGCTTTCAGCGATAACGTATCCGAAATAAGCCACACTTTCGGCTATTCTCCAGAAATTATAAGCAGTTGGCAGGGTCTGCACTTGCCACCGGGCGGCGAGTCGATCAGCTTTCTGCCCGCGAGTCGTATTGGGGCGGCTCTATTGGGGGGTTTCAATGAAAAGGATTCATTCGGCGCTGCTTGCCGGCGCAACTCTATTGCTCGTTCCGTCCGCCGCATTGGCTCAGGACGTACCGGCGGCTCAGCCCGCCGTCGTCGCGACTCAGGCGGCCTCGCCGATGGCCGGCGAGACCATGCTTCCGGCCAACAGCGAAGTCGTTCTGACCATGAACGGAACCGTGAGCAGCAAGTCTCACCGGCTCGGCGAGAAATTCTCGCTGACCGTGGCCCAGGACGTCAAGGCCAACGGAATGACCGTCATTCCGCGCGGCACTCGCGCGGTCGCCCAGATCACGCGCCGCGCCGGCAAGGGCGGATTCGGCAAGGCGGGCAAAATGGACTTCACCTTCCGCTATATCGACATGGATGGCCGGCAGATCCCGATCGAGGGCCGCCACCATCAGGCCGGCGACAGCCGCACCGGCGCCACCGTCGGGGCAGTCGTCGCCGCCGGTCTGGTCGGCGGAATGCTGGTCAAGGGGAAGAGCGCGAAGATCGAGGAGGGCCGCGAGTTCACGGCCCGCACCGTCGAGTCGATCCCGGTCGTCATGGCGGACAATGGCGCGGCGGTGATTGCCGCCAGCTACTCGCCGGCCCGGGTCAGCATGATGGCCGAGACCGACAAGCAGCGCAAAGCCCGCGAGAAGGCCGAGAAGGCGCGCGGCAAGAAGGCGGCGAAATAAGCCGGGACAAAGCTCGTCATTGCGAGCGAAGCGAAGCAGTCCGGCGGCTCAGGCGCCCGAGCTGGATTGCTTCGTCGCTTCGCTCCTCGCAATGACGGACCAGCGGAAAGGGGCGGCTTGGGCCGCCCCTTTTTTCATGCCCGCGGCGCCGCGGCTCGGCGAAGGCGGTCGTTGATGGCCAGGCCGATGCCGCAGTCCGGGATCGGCGCGACGGCGATCCTCGGGCGGGCCTGAGCGTCGGCGCGGTGGAGGGCGTCGAAGAGGCGCGCGGCGGCTTCCGTGAGGTCTCCGGAAGGGGAGAGGCTATCGTCGCCCTGGACGGCGGCGAAGCCGATCAGCCATTCGTCCGGATCCGCCTCGGTTGCCGCAAGACGGACCGGTTTGACGGGAGCATAGTGGCTCTGCAGCTGGCCGGGCGCCTCGACCGCCATTCCCTCCAGGCGGCCGGACGTCGCGACGCGCCTCTCACGGCCGCGCATTCCCGGCGGGTTGAGCACCGCTTCAATCTGTGCCGGACTGATCGGCCCGAGGCGCAGCAGCCTGACTTCGCCATTCTCCACGGCCAGGATCGTGGATTCGAGGCCCTGCTCGGTCGGGCCGCCGTCGATGATCCACCGGATCCGGCCGCCGAGGCTGGCGAGCACGTGCTCAGCGCGGGTCGGACTGACGGTGCCGCTGGCATTGGCCGAGGGCGCGGCAAGCGGCCTTCCGGACGCCACGATCAGGGCCTGCATGATCGGGTGCGCGGGGCAGCGCAGGGCCACCGTCGGAAGGCCCGCTGACACTGCCGGGGCGAGATCGCTCGTGGCCCGGCGCGGTAAGACGAGGGTGAGGGGCCCGGGCCAGAAGACTGCGGCGAGTGCCCGAGCGGTGTCGTCGAACCAGGCGTGGCGCTGCGCTTCCTCGGGGCCGAGATGGACGATGAGCGGGTTGAAGGCGGGCCGTCCCTTGGCTTCGTAGATTCGGGCGACGGCGGCGGCGTTGGTGGCGTCGGCGGCGAGGCCGTACACCGTCTCGGTCGGGACGGCCACGACTTCCCCCTTGCGTATGCGCTCCGCCGCCTCTCTCAAGGCGTCACCGTGAAACGGAGAGACGGAGGTGTTTTGCGCCTTCACCGCCCCGCGCTATAGCGCCGGTCCCAGCAGCGCAACGGCCCGCGAGGAGCCTTCATGACCTATTCGCCTCCCGTCGCCGATCAGCGCTTCGTGCTCCGCCATGTCGTCGGGATGGACGAACTCGGCGCGGCGGGCGCCTTCGCCGAAGCCACGCCCGACCTCGTCGACGCCATATTGGAAGGGGCCGGCGACTTCGCCGCGGGCGAGTTCGCGCCCCTGAACCGGATCGGGGACCAGGTCGGGGCGAAATGGTCGGAGCAGGGGGTGACGATGCCGCCCGGCTTCCGCGAAGCCTATCAGGCCTATGTGGAGGGCGGCTGGGGCAGCCTGGCGGGGCCGACCGAGCAGGGCGGGCAGGGGCTCCCGCTGGTCCTCGCCACCGTGGTGATGGAGGATCTGGGCTCGGCGAACATGGCCTTCTCGCTGGTGACGATGCTGAGCGCCGGAGCCGTCGAGGCCCTGAAGCATCACGGCTCGGCCGACCTTCAGGCGCAGTGGCTTCCCAGGCTGGTCAGCGGCGAATGGACCGGGACGATGAACCTCACCGAGCC
>DASVUW010000474.1:0-8611 GCA_036386845.1 Allosphingosinicella sp.
GCTAGCTTCCACCCGGCTGCGGGAGGGGCATATCGTGGTTGTAAAAGGGCATGCTGAAAACGTAAAAACAGGCTGGCTTTCATACATGGATGTCTACGGCTTCTCCTCACTTATAGAGAACGCTGACAACGAGGAGATAGCCGACATACTTTTATCAGTACACACGAAAGCTGCTGAGAAGTTGGCTCCCTTGGATCATTTCCAATTTTTTTCAGATTCCATTTTTCTCTTCGCTGCCCACGATACATCGGTTGGATCCGATAGTGGCGACAGCCTACGAGCTGTCTTGGATGCGAGCCGCGCAATTATAAATGAGAGTGTCCGACACGACTTATTTCTGAGAGGGAGTCTGGCATTTGGCGAAGTAGTTATTCGGACTAACATAATATTAGGCAAGCCTATTTTAAGGGCGTATCGAAGAGAGCAGTCGCTGCCGTTTCCAGTTGTGATTGTTCCAGAAATTGAGCTTGAGGCGGGAGCGATACCACAAGAACTCGCCGTGCACGCGATAGAGACGAAAGACGGCATTGTAAGCGCTGCCCCAATACTTCCGCACACCCAAACGGGCTTCTTTGACAAAGTTCATGAAAACGCGCGGAGGCTCGCAAAAGTAGGGCCGGACCAGGTCGCTCTCGGATGGGCGAGATACTCCCTGTTCTTGCAAAACCAGATTCCGGTGTCCGACCTTGGGAGAAGCGCATGATCGACCCGATAGAGCGAGTTGTGACCACCCCTGTCGGGAGCATATACGATACCGACCTTACGCTCGGCGTGATGGATCTCCTCAGCTGGCACGAGTGCCGAAATTCCAGGATGCAATTCGAGCGTCTCAGACCGTCATTTCGGATTATAGCTGATAGCCTAGAACATATAACGGTAAATCCAAAAAACAAGTTTAAAACATTTATGCTTTCCGGCGCCTATGTATACTCTCGTCCTGATTCCGATAATGTGAATAAGGAGATTGTCAACGCTAACCGTGACTCCGCAAAAGAGTTTGCAAAGTCTTTAGTAGCGGTGGCCGACTCCGAATGGCTTCTTGCGCAGAAGAGATCTGCTGTTCCAGTTGC
The DNA here is from genome assembly GCA_036386845.1 of Allosphingosinicella sp. Lineage (GTDB taxonomy): Bacteria > Pseudomonadota > Alphaproteobacteria > Sphingomonadales > Sphingomonadaceae > Allosphingosinicella. The sequence goes on from DASVUW010000474.1 coordinate 1,071, forward strand.
GCGCGTGGGACGCGTTACTATATTGACTGGCGAGAAAGGAAGCGGGAAAACCTATTTTTTGAATCATCTTTTCTCCGCTTGCAGCACTTATTTCGACGAACAGAAAACGGTTTGGGTCCGCGTTAATCTGTCTCGTGATAAGAATTTTGGCGAGGACCTCACGCACTGGTACCAAGCTCAAGCAGCCAAGATACTACTGCGTTACTACGAGCGCACGTCAACCGGAAACGACGAGCGGATTCAACCTCAAATAGACATTCTTGGTCCACTCAACGACTGGGCAAGCAAACTTCCGGACCGGCACCGCGTCAAGACCGACGAGCGCATTTCCCGCCTTATCAGCATGTTCTGTGAAAAAGGGCCGGACAGCCCCTTGACCCCCGCCATATTTCCGCCGGACATATCCGAAAAAATCTTCTCTATTGCGCTTGCAAGCGGGCTGCGGTTCATCATCGTGTTTGATGGTTATGACAGCCTGGATTGCGACAGACTCAGCCGATCACGTTTTCGCTCAATGAGTAAGCAGCTTCGGACGTTAGTTTCAAATCCTTCGCGGGCAGGCATTGCAATCGTCGTCGTCTGCAGGACCGAGACACTGGCTCAGGTAGCGAATGCTTGGTCCCTAAGCACTGATCGAGGGATCTCGGCTGTCCGGTTAGAGCCGTCTCCGTTTTACGATGTCGTCGTGAACCGAATCGATCGACTCGTTGAGTGGATTGACTCTATGGAACATCTGAACGAGAAGCCTGAGTCAGACTATGAGGCACGGACGATCTGTCTTGACTTCAAAAGTCACTTCATCACTAGATTTGATGATGGCTACTTCGACGAAATGGTTTCTCTGTTTCCCACGAACAACCGTGCTTGCGTACAAATGCTGCATGCCGAGTTTGCCGATTTTATCGCCAATAAGCGCAGCTTAGGTGGATACCGCTTGATCGAAATGCTAACCCTTGCCGGGTTCTCGTATCCGCCGGTGATCTACGAGTATTTCCGCGGAGGCGACGACCAACTCGTCTGCGACTATAACTCCGATGAGGGCGTTATACCCTATGACACACGGTTTTTGCCTATCATTACGCGTCCACCCGTCCCGCGGAAGGGTCGTAACGTGCGTCCGGGCCGCCAATTTGGGCACGGCTCAGTGCTCCATGGTCTTCGAATTCTTCAGTTCGTCAAGGTGATGCAGCGAACTGCCCGCTACGGCGCGGACGGTGTGGCGCTATCTGCAGTAAAATACGTTCTCAACCGTCTCTTCGGGTTTCACCCATCAGTCACTGCTATGTTCTGCTACGAGCTTGAAGCCTATGGCTGTGTCCGGATAAATCGGGAGTACCCAGAGAGGAATGCCAGTGATGATGACTCTGTAATGCTTATGCCGAAGGGAAATCAAATTATCTCGGCGACATTTTGGGATCCAGCTTACTTAAATCTTTCTGCAGTGCGGACGATTCTTCCACGCTCGGTTTTGAGCGCTGATCTGTTTAGGCTGCCTCAACCGTTTTTCTCGAATATGAATGTCGACCGCCATATTATGCTGGCCCGTTGGGGGGCAGATAAGATTTGTAATGCGCTCGGCCTGCTCCGGATCATGCACGATGTAAACACAAAGCAGCTTGTCCAGACTCTCGACGTTATAGACGTGCTCTACTCTGAAGATCTCGCCGATATCGATCTGGCTCGGGCGGACATCCTAGAGATTTTTGATGAGACACGCGAGCACATCGCACAGTCTGTTGACCAAGTTATTCATATTTATCGCGCCTTGACGGCCGAGCGAGATGGACTTGATTTTGATCCGGTTCACGCGGGCAAGGAGCGCGGAGAGCTCCGCAAACTCATCTTAGATTGGGTGCAGGACTAACTTGGGGCCTCAGATCAATAAGTCGAGTGACGCCTTACGCTCAAAAGCGTCGGTAGCGGTCTCTCTTCCTAGCGCCAACGGGTATCAGCCCTAGCCTGCCCTCCGCGTGATACCGCCCCCCCTACAGCGCAGAGCCATGCGATACGACTATGGGGGACGAACCCTGCGTGGGACGAACCCTGCCAAGCCTCCAGGCAAGGGACCTGCCTTACCCTGACATATTCATTAAAAATGGTGGAGCCGAGGGGGATCGAACCCCTGACCTCTGCAATGCCATTGCAGCGCTCTCCCAGCTGAGCTACGGCCCCGAACCTTTTTCGCCGCCCCTGGGAGGGCTGGCTTGCGGCGCCGGATTTAGGGAAGGCGCCGGATTATCGCAAGCTTTGATCGTCGGTCGGACGAACTCGCTTCGTCACCCCAGCGAAGGCTGGGGTCCCAGGGTGTGAAAAGCACCGAGCCCTTCACCCGCCGGGGCGCCGACCTCCGCCGGGACGACGCGGAATCAAACCTCCTCGTCGTCTTCCCCGGCTCCGGGCACGCCGATATCGTCGTCGCCGCCCAGATCGACCTCGTCGTCCGGATTCTCCTCGGCATCCTCGTCGATGACCAGGTCCTCGGCGGCGAGATCGGCATCCTCCTTCTCGTCGACGACGACCTCCTTCTTGGGCGCGTCGAACGGCAGTGGCTGCTTGGACTTGAGGACCGGCTCGGGATCCCAGGCGACTCCGCAGGCGAGGCAGGTCACCGGATCGTCCTTGCCGAGATCGTAGAAACGGACGCCGCACTTGGGACAAGTGCGCTTCGTGCCCCATTCAGGCTTCACCATCGGTGAAAAAACTCCACTGCGTAAACTGGAAGAAACGGCCGCTTCCGACCGGATGCGGCGCGCTTGCCACATGGGATGCCCGCTGTCAAAGCCAAGGCCATGGAGCAGAGCGGGCCCCGGCCGAGCGTGTTTGGAGCCTCCGGCCCGCTTCGCGGAGCGGTCGGCGTCCCCGGCGACAAGTCCATCTCTCACCGAGCGCTGATCTGCGCGGCCATGGCGCGGGGCCGGAGCCGGATCGAGGGATTGTCGGAAGGCGGCGACGTCCGCTCGACCGCCGCGGCGCTGGAAGCGATGGGCGTTCGGATCGGCCGCGAAGGTTCGGCCTGGACGGTGCTCGGAGTCGGTACGGGCGGTCTCCTCCAGCCCGAAGGCGCGCTCGACCTGGGCAATAGCGGCACCTCGGCCAGGCTTCTCATGGGCCTCGTCGCTTCCCATCCGATCGAGGCGGTCTTCATTGGCGACTCCTCGCTGTCGCGGCGGCCGATGGAGCGGGTGGCGGCGCCGCTTCGGCGGATCGGGGCGCAGGTCGTCGCGGCGCCGAGCGGGCGGCTTCCACTGACGGTCCGCGGCCTTTGCCCGGCCGTCCCGCGCTCGCACATCATGGAAGTGCCGTCGGCCCAGGTGAAATCGGCCCTCCTCCTCGCCGGCCTCAACATTCCGGGCCTCACCCGGATCGTCGAGCCGGTCCCGACCCGAGACCATAGCGAGAATATGCTCGCCTTGTTCGGCGCCGAGATCGGCGAAGAGGGCGGCGGGATCGTCCTTCGCGGCGAGTCCGAGCTTCGGCCTCGGTCGCTCGCCATCCCTGGAGACCCCTCCGCGGCGGCCTTCCTCACCGTCGCCGCCCTCGTCATTCCCGGCTCGGAGCTCCGAATCGAGAGCGTCGGAATGAACCCGTCGCGCACCGGCCTGTTCGAGCTTCTGATCGAGATGGGCGGCGACATCTCGATCTCCAATCCTCGCGAAAGCGGCGGCGAGCCCGTCGCCGATTTCGAAATCCGCCATTCTCCCCTCCGCAGCATCGACGTCCCGCCGGATATCGCCCCGAGGATGATCGACGAGTTCCCGATCTTCTTCGTCGCCGCCGCCTTCGCCCGGGGATCGACGAAGACCCGCGGCCTGGGCGAGCTGCGCTTCAAGGAGTCCGACCGGCTCGCCGCCATGGCCGAAGGCCTGCGCGCGATCGGCGCCCGGGTCGACGAAGGCGCGGACGGCCTCGCCATCACCGGCACCGACGGCGATCCCCTGCCGGGCGGAGCGCGGATCGACCCGCGCCTCGACCACCGGGTCGCGATGAGCTTCGCTGTGGCTGGCCTCCATTCGCAACAGCCGGTAACGGTCGCCGACATGTCCTGCGCCGACACCAGCTTCCCCGGCTTCGCCGCCCTGCTCGAGGAGTGTGCGCGATGATCGTCGCCGTCGACGGCCCCGCCGCCAGCGGCAAGGGCACGATCGCCAAGGCCCTCGCCCGCCATTACGGCCTTCCCCACATGGACACCGGCTTGCTCTACCGGGCCGTCGCGCTCAACCTGCTCCGCTTCGGAGGCGATCCCGAGAGCGAGTTCGCCGCGGCCCGGGCCTGCGACTTCTCGCAGACCGACTTCGACGATCCCGAGCTGAAGAGTGAAGCCGCCGGCGGGGTCGCGTCCCGTATCTCAACCTATCCCCTGGTCCGGGCCGCGCTCGCCGAGCGCCAGCGCGACTTCGCAGCGCAGGAAGGCGGAGCCGTCCTCGACGGCCGCGACATCGGCACAGTCATCGCTCCCCAAGCCGACGCCAAGCTCTTCGTCACAGCAAGCCCCGAGGTCCGCGCCCGCCGCCGCTTCGAGGAGCTCACCCGGATGAGCCTTTCGGTCCACTACGAGGACGTCCTCCTCGATATCCGCGCCCGCGACGAACGCGACATCGGCCGAGCCGCGGCGCCGCTGGTCAAGGCGGAGGATGCGGTGCTTCTCGATACGAGCGGGATGGGCGTGGATGAAGCGGTCCAAGCCGCGATCGACGCCGTTGAACGGCGGGTCCGCGCCCGATCCGCATCGGGCTGAGCACTCAAGCTGCCGTCCGGCGCGCCCCTACTGATCGAGGGAGGACTGGTCGTAGAGATCAAATCGGTGGAGGGGCTGGCGCCGGTGCACTCCAAGCAAATGCTCACCTATCTCCGTCTGATGAACCAGCCTCTGGGCCTCCTCATGAATTTCGGTGCGGAGCTGTTCGGCGACGGCCTACGGCGGATAATCAACAATCGGAGTGCCTACGTCGCACCCCCCGACTGATTTCACCCAAAGGACCAAAGGACCAAAGAGGCCACGGCCGACTCGGGGTCGGGAGCAATCGATTGATCGTGATTGGAGCGACGCAGTCGCTCTAGAAAAAGCTGGGCAGGGCCGATCACCCTCAGGCTGCCTAACCGCGTCGGCCCCTTTGGTCCTTTGGTGCTTTGGGTGAAACATGGCGTCCGATCGAGCCTCCCGTCAATCCAGCCCCACTAGACGCTCGTTCACCCGCCCTCAGGGACCGTCACGAAGGATCGGGAATTTTGCGCTTGTCCGCTTTGCCCGAGGCCTCGTCGTCATCGGCGCCGCGGGCGCTCCCGCCCGGCATACCCGCGGACGTCGCGATCAACGTGCCGTTGTCGTCGAGTATCTCTCCCGAGGGTTTCTTCGTCCCGGTCGCCTTCTTCGCCATCGCCGATCCTTCCTGAGGTGTCGCTCGAGGAACGTCCCTCGATTCAATCCAGCCCCGCCAGCAATTCGTTCACCCGCCGCTCCGCGTCGGCGAGCGCGCGCTTCGTCGACTTCTGCCCGTTGAACGCCGCCGCGACTTCCTCCCCGACCAGTCCCTCGATCGCGTTCTGGCGCTGAACTCCGCCGGGCAGAGGCCGGCCGGTGCTCGCCACCCGGGCGATGTTGGTGCGGTGCGGGAGCGCCTTGAACGCCGGGCTGTCGACGACGGTCTTGAAGGCGGGAAGGTGGCCGGTGCGCGCCCAGTCGAAATTATGCTGCCCGATGAACCGGAAGAAGCGGCCGATCGCCCGGCGCTGCTCGGGGGTCCGCTCGCGCTTCGGGACCACCCAGGCATGGCCGCTCGCATAGGTCACCTCCGCGCCCCACAGCCGCGGATAGGGATAGACGGTGTAGCTTTTGTGGAGCGGCCGCCCGGGCGTGTTCGACTCCGCCTCGAACTGGCCGATCATCCAGGTCCCCGTCGGGTAGATCCCCCCCTCCCCCGACATGAAGCTGGCGATGGCCGCGGGCGTGTCCTGGTTTCGGGTGCTCGTTCCGGATTCGGTGATGGCCCGGAAGAAGTCGACGATCCGCTCGGCCTCCGGCGTCTGCAGCCGGATTCTCTTCGGGGTCGGGAACAGAACGGCGTTCTGCGCCAGCAGATAGGTGTAGAGATTGCGCGCGGCGTAGGCGTTGTCGCCGACCAGGCTCTGAATGATGTAGGGCTTGCCCGTCCTTGCCGTGAACTGGCGCGCATGCGCCATCATCTCCTCCGGAGAGGTGGGAAGGACCGGCTTGCCGTCCTTCATCAGCCCGGCCTCGGCGAACAGCTTCGTATTGATGTGGAACAGCCCGCCATGCGTATCGAACGGAAGGCCGTAGAGCCGATCGCCGATCGTCACGGCCCCCCGGCTCGCCTCGGTCAGGGCCGACGGCGCGATCCCCGCCTCGGCCAGATAGGGCTCGACCGGCTCGAGCAGCCCTTCCGCGGCATAGTCCGAGATCATGCCTGTATGCATGGTGACGAGATCGGGCGGATCCCTCGCCGCCATCTGGGCGGAGAGCTGGGGGTAGCCGGGCCAGGCGACGACGTTGCTGCTGACATGGACGTCGGGATTGCCGGCGTTGAACTTGTTGATCATCGCCGTGACGATCCCGCACTCGCCCTCGACCTTCGACACGTCGGTGGCGCCGCCATATTGGGCCCCGCACTCGCCAAAGAAGCGCTGCAGGTAGATCTCCGCGCGGTCGTCCTTGCCGCCGCCGTCGCTGCAGCTTGCGAGCGCGAGGGCAGCGAAAGTAAGGAACAGGCCCGATCTCCTCGCTCCTCTCCCGCTTTCCGCGGGAGAGGAGGGGCCCAAGCCGAAGGCTTGGGAGGTGAGGGTCTTACGGAGTTCGGTGTACAGACCCTCACCTCCCACCCGCTCCGCGGGCGGGCCCCTCCTCTCCCGCGAGAAGCGGGAGAGGAATTGAAGGGAAGCCCAGGCGGTCATCTCACCGCCGTCCCGGCCATGGCGCGGACGATCTGCTTCTGGAACAGGATATAAACGATGAAGATCGGGATCGAGGCGAACACCGCCTGAGCCATCAGGAAGCCGAGGCCGGAGGTCTGCGCATAGTTCATCTGCGCCGCCGCCAGCCCGACGGTGAGCGTGTACATGTCGCTCCGGGTCGCCGAGATGAGCGGCCACCAGTAAGCGTTCCACGTCCCGAGGAAGGTGAACACGCCGAGCGTCGCCTGAGCCGGCAGCGTCAGCGGAAGCAGCACCTTCCAGAACAGCTTGAGCCGCGACGCCCCGTCCAGCAGCGCCGCTTCGTCGAGGTCCTTCGGGATGGCCCGCATATACTGGGTCATGAAGAAGACTCCGAACGGCCCCGCAAGCCCCGGCAGGATCAGCCCCGGATAGCTGTTGTGGAGCCTCAATTCCGCGAACAGCTGATGCTGCGGAAGGATCACCGCCTGCTCCGGGATCGCGAGCCCGAGCAGGACGAAGATGAACAAGGTACGCCGGAACGGGAATTCGAGCCGTGCGAAGCCGTAGCCCGCGAGGCTGCACAGGACGAGCACCCCCAGAGTCGTCCCGCCCGAGACGATCAGGCTGTTCACCAGCCAGCGGAACACCTGATT
>DASVUW010000475.1:0-12360 GCA_036386845.1 Allosphingosinicella sp.
GCTGTGGACCGCCTGCGAGACGGCGGGTGTATGCCGGGTCGTCCACTTCTCGGCCCTGGGAGTCGACCGCGGCGGGATCACCGATTTTTCCGAAAGCAAGCGCCGGGGCGACGAGGCGCTCGAGGCGAGCGGCCTCGAATGGGTCATCCTTCGCCCCTCGGTCGTGGTCGGAAGGCCCGCTTATGGCGGAAGCGCCCTGTTCCGGGCGCTTGCCTCGCTCCCCGTCTTCCCGGGTCCCGCCGAAGCCGGCCCGGTGGACGTGGTCCAGCTCGACGACGTGGCGGAGACCGTCGCACGGCTTCTCGCCCCGGGCGCTCCCTCGCGGATCGCGCTCGAATTGGCCGGTCCGGACCGGCTCGCCTTCGGCGAAATCATCGCGGCCTACCGGCGCTGGCTCGGCTGGGCCCCGGGGAAAAGCTTCACCGCGCCCGGCTGGCTGATGGGGATCGCCTACCGCGCCGGCGACGCGCTGGCCTGGCTCGGCTGGCGGCCGCCAATCCGGTCGACCCCGGGCAAGGAGATCCGCCGAGGCGCGATCGGCGACAATGAGGAGTGGCGGCGGGCGACGGGCATCGAGCCCCAGTCGCTCGCTTCCGCTTTGGCCGCCAATCCCGCCTCGGTCCAGGAGCGCTGGTTCTCTCGCCTGTACCTGCTCAAGCCGCTGGCGCTCGGGACCTTCGCCTTGTTCTGGCTGCTCACCGGCCTGATCTCGCTCGGCCCCGGCTATGAGCGGGCGACCCGTTACATGCTCGCCGGCGGGGGCGGGGCCCTGAGCGAGCCGAGCGTCGTCGCCGGAGGAGTCGCGGACATCGCGGTCGCCTGCGCCATCGCCTGGCGGCCCACGACGAAGCTTGGCCTGTGGGCGGCGCTGGCCATTTCCCTCTTCTACATCGTCGCGGGCACGATCCTGCTTCCGGATCTCTGGGCGGACCCGCTGGGACCGATGATGAAGATCTGGCCGATCCTGGCCCTGAACCTCGTCTGCCTCGCGATACTGGACGAGCGATGACCGCTTACTACCTCCTCAAATGGCTTCACGTGATCGGAGCGACGGTGCTTCTCGGCACCGGGGCGGGGATCGCCTTCTTCATGCTGATGGCCCACCGGACGGGCGACGTCCGGGTGATCGCCGGGGTGGCGCGGATCGTCGTGCTGGCCGATTATGTGTTCACCGCAACGGCCGTCCTGGCGCAGCCGGTAACGGGGGTGCTGCTCGCGCGCTGGGTCGGCTACGAGCTCACCGAAGGCTGGATCGCCGCTTCCATCGCCCTTTACCTCCTCACCGGCGCCTTCTGGCTTCCGGTGGTGTGGATGCAGAGCCGGATGCGCAATCTCGCGGTCGCGGCGGCGGCGGCCGGCGACCCGCTGCCCGCCGAATATCACCGGCTGTTCCGCCGGTGGTTCGCATTCGGCTTCCCGGCCTTTACAGCGGTGCTCGCCATTTTCTGGCTGATGATCGCCCGACCGGAGATCAACATTTGAAGGACGACAGGCTGAAGCTGACGAGCCGGCTGATCATCGGAGGAATAGCCGGCATCGTGGGCACGATGGCGATGACCGCGGCGATGCGCCGGCTTCACCGGCGCCTTCCGGAGGAGGAGCGCTATCCGCTCACGCCGCGCGAGATCGTCGATTCCGGATCGAAGCAGCTCGGCATGCCGCTGGCCGGAGAGGCCGCAAAGGACATCACCGCCATCGCCCATTTCGCCTACGGCGCGGCTTGCGGAGCGATGATCGCGGCGATGAACCCCGATCCGGGCAAGCGCACCGGCGCCGCGGCCGGGGTCGCGATATGGCTTGCGAGCTATATGGGCTGGATCCCGGCGGTGGGCACTCTCGAGCCGGCGACGAAGCACCCGGTGCGGCGCAATTTGCTGATGGTCGCGGTTCACCTCGTCTGGGGCGCGGCGACGGCGGGGGCGATGCGCGAGCTGACGGCGGCTCGGCAGACGATCTTCGAGAACGGGCGGGACAAGGACGCGCCGCGCTGATTGCCTCCCCATGCGGAGCATGGGGAGGGGGACCAGGCGAAGCCTGGTGGAGGGGTAACTGCCACTGAGCCGGCGGGTTCGAGCGCGATCCTCTTCGGTCGGCGCCTTTTACCCCTCCACCACCCTTCGGGTGGTCCCCCTCCCCATCTCGCGATGGGGAGGGAAACCTCCTCCACGTGCGGGTTGATCGCCGGCGGGTCGCTGGCCGGGAAGCTTTCGTCCGAGGCCTGGTCGGCCTGATCCCAGTCGCTGGGCGGGTCGCGCATCGCTTCCGGGCCGGCCGATCGGGCCGCCCCCGATTCGCCGACGGCGCCGTAGCCGCCGGAGCCGCTGATGGCGGGCCGGGCGCCCGGGCCGGCGGCCCCACCCGATCGGCGGCGCCAGAGCGACGAGGCGGCATAGCCCAGGCCCGCCTCGCAGGCGGCGGCGATTCCGGTGAGGACGGCCCCCTTTCGCATCTAGCCCTCCGTCCCCATCGTGGCCGGCTCGGCCGGGGGGAGGCCCTCGGCATCGGCGAACTTCATCAGCTCCTCCTTGCGCGCCGCCATCAGGCGGCCGATCGCCTCGAGGTCGACTTCGGCGGCCCGGGCCTGCTGGAAGAGGTTGTCCCGGCCCTTCTCCTCCTCCTCGATATGATGCTCGACCTGCTCCATCAGCACCTTGACCTTCGCCTCGTAGAAATGGTCGTCGGGGCCGCCGGCCTCGATCTCGTTGATCAGCATCTTGGCGCCGTCATGCTCGACATAGGCCTCGTCGAGATCGTCCTCCTCGATCTTGCCCCGGAGCGCGGGGTAGAAGATCTCCTCCTCGATCATCGTGTGCACCTTGAGCTCGAGGCAGATCCGGCGGGCGATCTTCTCCTTGCGGCCGTCGCCGCTCGCCTTCTCGAACTGCTCGAACAGATCCTCCACCTTGCGGTGGTCCTCCATCAGCAGGTGCGTGGCATCCATATCCATACTCTCCTCGTTTGGCCTCTGGAACAACTGGCGCTAGGGACCGGTTCCTTGGCTCGACAAGCCCGAGGGAAGTGCCTTGAACGATACCGAGACCCTGTCGCCCGTCCTCCCCGACGAGACCCAGGAGGCGACCCGCCGACTGCTCCAGAAGGCCTCGGAGAGGAACCTTCGCCTGGCCACCGCCGAGAGCTGCACCGGCGGGATGCTGGCCTCGCTCCTCACCGACGTGCAGGGCGTCGCCCACGCCTTCGAGCGCGGCTTCGTGACCTATACGAACGAGGCCAAGAACGAGATGCTGGGAGTGCCGATGGACCTCATCGAGGAGAAGGGGGCCGTGTCGCGGGAGGTTGCGATCGCGATGGCGGAAGGCGCGGTCGAACGCTCTCGAGCGAACATCGCCCTTTCGGTCACCGGCTTCGCCGACAAGGGCGACGAGCCCGGCCTCGTCCATTTCGGCTGCGCCCGGGCGGGACGGGCCACCGCCCACCGCGAGGAGCATTTCGGCCCCGGCGGGAGGGGCGCTACACGGATCAAATGCATGAAGGTCGCCGTCGAGATGATGACGGAGATGCTGTGATGGCCAAAAAGGCGCCGTTCGAGGCGATCCACCGCCACGGCTTCGTCCGGGTCTCCGCCGCGAGCCCGACCGGCTCGTCGGGGGACGTGAGCTTCAACGTCGACCAGGCCATCGCTTTGGCCGAGGAGGCGCACGAGAAGGGCTGCGACCTCGTCGTCTTTCCCGAGCTCAACATCTCTTCCTACGCGGTCGACGACCTGTTCCTCCAGGAGGCGTTCCTCGACGCGGTGGAGGACGGGATCGCCCGCTTCCGCGATTCCACCGCGAAGCTCGGGCCGGTCTTCGCGATCGGAGCGCCGCTGAGGCGCAACGGCCGCCTCTACAATTGCGCCCTGGTCGTCTCGAAGGGGCGGATCCTGGGGGTCGTTCCGAAAAGCTTCCTCCCCAATTACCGCGAATATTACGAGAAACGCTGGTTCGTCTCCGGGATCGGCCTCAATGGGATCGACATCGCGGTGGCCGGGGAGACGGTGCCGTTCGGGACGGACCTGATCTTCGCCGCCGAGGACCTGGACGACTTCATCTTCCACGTCGAGATTTGCGAGGATTACTGGGCGCCGCAGCCGCCCTCCACGGTGGGAGCGCTCGCCGGGGCTCTGATCCTGTGCAACCTTTCCGCCTCCAACATCACGATCGGCAAGGCGGACGAGCGCAAATTGCTCTGCGCCTCGCAGTCGAGCCGCTGCTGCGCCGCCTACATCTACGCCGCCTCGGGACCGGGCGAGAGCACCACCGACCTCGCTTGGGACGGGCAGGGCTCCATCTACGAGATGGGCGAATTGCTCTGCGATTCGGGCCGCTTCGACCTCGAGCCGGAGCTCTGCATCGCCGACATCGACGCCCAGCGCCTCCGGCTGGAGCGGATGCGGATGCCGACCTTCAACGACAATGCCGTCGCCGCGGGACATCCCGAGAAGACGGCGCGGCGTATCCATTTCGAGCACAGGCCGAGCCTTGCCGACATCGGCTTCAAGCGCCGCTACCGCCGCTTCCCCTATGTCCCGAACCGGCCCGAGCAGCTCGATTCCGACTGCTACGAGGCGTTCAACATCCAGGTCCAGGGCCTCGCCCGCCGATTCCAGGCGACGAGCGGGACCCACCTGGTCATCGGGGTCTCGGGCGGGCTGGATTCGACCCACGCGCTCGTCGTGGCGGCCAAGATGTGCGACTTCCTGAAGCTCCCGCGCTCCACCATCCTCGGCTTCACCATGCCCGGCTTCGCGACCGGCGACACCACCAAGGGCAATGCCTGGGCCCTGATGCGGGCGCTCGGGATCGTTGGGGAGGAGATCGACATCCGCCCTGCGGCGATGCAGATGCTCAAGGACATGAAGCACCCCTTCGCCGAAGGGAAGCCGGTCTACGACATCGCCTTCGAGAACGTCCAGGCGGGCCTCAGGACCGACTATCTCTTCCGCCTGGCCAACCAGCGCAGGGGCTTCGTCATCGGCACCGGCAACCTGTCGGAGGTGGCGCTGGGCTGGTCGACCTACGGGGTCGGCGACCAGATGAGCCATTACGGGGTCAATGCGGGCGTGCCCAAGACCCTCATCCAGTATCTGATCCGCTGGGCGATCAAGAGCGGCCAGTTCGATCCCGAGACCAACCGGATCCTGGAAGCGATCCTCGCCACCAAGATCTCGCCCGAGCTCATCCCGGCCGACGACAAGGGCGAGATGCAGTCGACCGAAGGCACGATCGGCCCCTACGAGCTGCACGATTTCTTCCTCTTCCACATCCTGCGCTCGGGCCAGCCGCCCTCCAAGGTCGCCTTCCTGGCCTGGCAGGCGTGGCGCGATGCCGATGAGGGCCAGTGGCCGCTCGGCTTCCCCGACGCCCTGAAGCGGTCCTACGACCTTGCGACCATCCGCAAATGGCTGGAGGTCTTCCTCTACCGCTTCTTCCAGATCAGCCAGTTCAAGCGCACCGCAATCCCCAACTCGCCCAAGGTCTCGGCCGGAGGCGCGCTGTCGCCACGGGGGGACTGGCGGGCACCCAGCGACGGGACGGCGAAGCCGTGGCTGGACGAGCTGAAGGCCGCGCTGGACGGCTGACCTAAATCCTCCCCTGCATTTGCAGGGGAGGGGGACCATGCGAAGCATGGTGGAGGGGCTGACTCTGAAGAACCCCTCCACCGCGCTTCGCGCGGTCCCCCTCCCCGCGAAATCGCGGGGAGGACCAGCTAATTAATCATACAATTCGAATCGCGAACGGAACGTCCCGGCTTCGAAACAACCCAGCTTAGTCCTGACTTAAATTAATAAGATTCATGCTGCAGCGCAGGAACTTCGCACAACCATAGGGCGTTCTCGGGAAGTCCTTCAAAACCATAAGGTATAGCTGCGTTGATCACGTTATCGACCGTCTCGACGCTGGGGCAGAGCCATTTCGCGCCCCAGCCCGAAACCAACTACACGCTCATCTGCTTCTCCCACCTCCGATGGAATTTCGTGTTCCAGCGGCCGCAGCATCTGATGAGCCGGTTTGCCGAGGCGGGCAGGGTGATCTTCTGGGAGGAGCCCGAGGCGGCTCTGCCCGAAATGGAGCCGGCGCTCGGCGTCCGGACCTGCGCCGAAACGGGCGTGATCGTGATCACTCCGTCCCTTCCCGAGACTCTTTCTGGGGATGAGCGCGAGGCGATTCTGAAGTCCTTGCTCGATTCGTACCTTGCCGGCGAAGAGGGCCCGGTCGTCCGCTGGTACTACACCCCGATGATGCTTCCCTTCTCGAGGCATATCGAGGCGGCCTGCACGGTCTACGACTGCATGGACGAGCTCGCCAATTTCCGCTTCGCGCCTCCCGAGCTTCTCGGCCTGGAGCGCGAGCTGCTGGCAAGCGCCGACGTCGTCTTCACCGGCGGCTACAGCCTCTACGAGGCCAAGAAGGGCCTTCATCCCAACATCCATCCTTTCCCGTCCAGCGTCGACCGCGCCCATTTCGGCCGGGCCCGGGCGATGGACTCCGCGCCCGACGACCAATGCTCGCTGCCGAGGCCGCGCTTCGGCTTCTACGGAGTGATCGACGAGCGGATGGACCTCGACATGATCGCGGCCGTCGCCGACGCCCATCCGGAATGGTCGATCGTCATGGTCGGGCCGGTGGTGAAGATCGACCCCGCCGACCTGCCGCACCGGGCCAACATCCATTATCTCGGCGGCAAGACCTATGACGAGCTTCCGGTCTATCTCGGCGGGTGGGACGTCGCCCTGATGCCGTTTGCGATCAACGATTCGACCAAGTTCATCTCGCCGACCAAGACTCCCGAATATCTCGCCGGAGCCCGGCCGGTCGTCTCGACCCCGATCACCGACGTCGTCCGCCATTACGGAGACCTCGAGTCGGTGTTCATCGCCGACGGCCCCGAAGCCTTCATCAAGGGCTGCGAGCAGGCGCTGGCGCTGGCCCGGGGCGGCGACGAATGGCTGAACGAGGTCGACTTGAAGCTCGCCAATCTCAGCTGGGACATCACCTACGCGCGGATGGCCGGCCTGGTCCATGAAGCGATCTCGGTCCCGACCGCCGGTCCGAACATCCTCAAGTCGGCCGCGAAGAAGTCCTACGACTATCTCGTCGTCGGGGCGGGATTCGCCGGCTCGGTGATCGCCGAGCGGCTCGCCAGCCAGCATGATGCGCGGGTGCTCGTCGTCGACCGGCGTCCCCATGTCGGCGGCAACGCCTACGATCATCTCGACGATGCGGGAGTCCTGATCCATCAATACGGACCGCACATCTTCCACACCAATTCCGACGAGATCGTCGACTATCTGTCCCAGTTCACCGACTGGCGTCCCTACGAGCACAAGGTTCTCGCCGAGGTTCGCGGCCAGCTGGTGCCGATCCCGATCAACCGGACGACCCTCAACAAGCTGTTCGACCTCGACCTGAAGACCGACGAGGACGCGGCGGCCTACCTCGCCTCGCGCGCCGAGACGGTCGAGGAGATCAAGACGTCCGAGGACGTCGTGATAAACGCGGTCGGCCGCGAGCTCTACGAGCTCTTCTTCCAGGGCTATACCCGCAAGCAGTGGGGGATCGACCCGTCGGGCCTGGACAAGTCGGTCACGGCACGGATTCCGACCCGGACCAACACCGACGACCGCTATTTCGGCGACAAGCACCAGATCATGCCCAAGCATGGCTACACCGCCATGTTCAACCGCATGCTAGATCATCCGAACATCGATGTGCTGCTCTCGACCGACTATAAGGACATCGTCGAAGAGGTCGATGCCGGCCATCTGGTCTTCACCGGGCCGATCGACGAATATTTCGGCTTCCGGTTCGGAAAGCTCCCCTATCGGAGCCTTCGATTCGAGCACAAGATCCTCGATCAGGGCGAGTATCAGCCCGTTGCGACGGTCAACTATCCCGATCCGCAGGTGCCCTATACGAGGATCACCGAGTACAAGCATTTGACGGGCCAGACCCACGCCAAGACCAGCATCACCTACGAATATCCGTCGGCCGAGGGCGATCCCTATTATCCGATCCCGCGGGCCGAGAACCAGACGCTGTTCAAGAAGTACGAGGCGCTTGCGGATTCGACCCCGGGCGTCACCTTCGTCGGCCGGCTGGCGACCTACCGCTACTACAATATGGACCAGGTCGTCGGCCAGGCGCTTACCGCTTTCCGGCGGCTCGATGCGGCTCGGAAAGCCGAGGCGGGCAACGCCTCGACCTGGACCGAAGCCGCGGAATGATCTGCCTCCCCATGGCACAAGCCATGGGGAAGGGGACCACCCGAAGGGTGGTGGAGGGGTAGAAGGTGCGAGCTTGGAGGTTCGCGCGCGATCCTCAGCCTCTGCGCAATTACCCCTTCACCATGCTTCGCATGGTCCCCCTCCCATCTTGCGATGGGGAGGCAATTACTCGGCCGCGACCGCGGTTTCTTCCTCGATCGTGACTTGCTGGAGGAAATCGTCCAGCGCCTCGTCGAAGCTCCTGAGCATCGTCCCTCGCCGGCTCGTCAGCGCCGTGCTCAATTCCTCAGGACCGTCCTCGGCCACCACCAGCGCGGGATCGTAGCCGGCGCGTTCCGCCACCTGCCGCGCGAATTCGTGCCAGCTCACCTCGCCGTCGTTGGCGAGGTGCCAGAGGCCGGTCTCGCCGTCGATCAGCAGGTCGAGCGTGGCGTGGCACAGGTCAGGAACGAAGGTCGGGGAGACCCGGGTTCGGGAGCACGCCCGGACCGTCTCGCCGCGGGCGAGGCCGGCGAGGACGTGCCAGGCGAAATTGTGACGGTCCCACGGGCCGAAGAAGGCGCTGGTCCGGACGACCAGGGGCTTGCCGCCGGCGGCGAGCACGCGCCTCTCGGCCTCGGCCTTGCTGCGCCCGTAGACCCCGGTCGGACAGGTCTCGTCCGCCTCGTCGTAGCGGTGGCCGAGGCGGCCGTCGAAGACGAGATCGGACGAAAAGGTGACGAGCGGAATCCCGGCCTCGGCGCACGCCTTGGCGAGCGCCTCGGCGCCCTCGGCATTGGCGGCGATGCAGGCTTCCGGCTCGACCTCCGCGTCCGCGACCCTGACGAAGCCCGCGGTGTTGATCACCGCCCACGGCTCGTGGCGCTTCAGAGCCCGGGCGATCGAGCGCGGGTCGCTTATGTCCATCTCCTGGCGGGTCGTCAGGGAGAAGGGCAAGGCCCGTTCCTCGCAGAGGCGGGCGAAGGCGTTGCCCAGAGTGCCGGTGGCGCCGGTGATCAGCAATTTACGTCCTCCGCACGCGGTAAGCTTGCAGCTCCCGCTCCAGGGATAAAGCCGGGGCGGCCGCCGCCACCAGCCCGGCGAGTCGAGCGCCGGGTGATCGAACGTCTCGCCTTTGGCATAAGCCTTGGCGGCCTGGGCGATGACGGTCGGGCGCGGCGTGCCGCGGCGCGCGTCGAAGGCGCCGGTGTCGTAGAATCCGTTGCGCTGGGTCAGCAGGAAACGCCAGTCGACATTTCCGAACATCGACCAGACCGTGACCGCGCGCAGGTCCATGCCTTCGCGGCGGAGCTGGGTGGCGGTCTCCCACACTTCGGCGAACCAGCGGAGCTGCTCGTCGCGGTGGCAGCCGTGATGGACCTCGGTGATCGCGATCGGGATCCCGTAGCGGTCCCACGCCTCGCGAAGGCGGGGCGCGAAGCCGGTATCGTCCTCGAGCCGCTTGACCCGCACCGCCTCGGCGTCGGCGTAGCGGTCGCGGCCGTTCCCGCCGTGGAAATGCTTCGGGTAGAGGTGCATCCGGTGGTCGAGGAAGCGCTCGCTGGTGAGATAGTGGTTTATGCCCAGTATGTCGGGCTTGCCCTCCCCCGTGGCCAGCCGGTCGAGGGCGCTGAAGCCGACTCCGGCGCCGCGAAGGTAGGCGAAGAAGGGGTGCCTCTCGCCGACGCGGCCGCACAGGAGGTCGAGGCTGAGCCAGCGCCGCTCATTCTCATAATTGGCCTGGTAGCGAAGCGGCGCGGTGGAGAAGGTCTTGCCGAGGTCCTCGGTCTGAACGAGCTTCGCGCCGGGAATGCGCCCGCGGATCGCGCGCATCGCCTCGAACGTGCCCTTGCACTCGTTGACCAGCGCCCGGAGAAACGCTCCGTAATTGCGGGTGTGGGGATACCAGTGGCCGTAAAGCGCGGAGAAACGCGCCGTCGTGAGCGGCTCGTTGACCGGAGTCCACATCTCGATCCAGGGATAGCGTTCGGCGACCCGCGCCGCATAGTCGGCGAGCTTCCTGGGGAAATCGGGATCGAGCAGCTCGGTATATTTCGGGCCCGAGCCATGGTGGAGCAGGCCGCCGATGACCTTGATCCCACGCTCGCGAAGCATCGCCAGCCGGTCGTCGGTCCAGGCGAAGTCGAGCTTGTCCGGGCTTTCGGGAGCGACCGCCTCCCAGAGGATGGGGTAGCGCACCGTCGTCACGCCCAGATCGGCGATGAGGTCGATGTCGCTGCGGCGGTCCTTGTGGCCGGTTTCCGCCGCCTGGTCCCGATACGCATCCTGGAGCCGGACGATGGTGCATTCCGCGCCTCCCCATAACTCCGGCGGAGGAGTCGTGCGTTGATCTGCCGTCATTCCCTGAGCGTTCCGATTGTGGCGGGTGAGTAACGAACCCCTCTCCTCAAGCCGCGGTTCCAGCCGCGCCGCCTGTTCTAAAGCAGGTTAAGTAGATTCAGACCCGTTCTAAAACAGGTTAAACGATTCGGCGCCTTATGAATTCGCTAACCTTTCGCATGGCATTCTCTCCGGGCAGATGGGAGAGTGCGATGCGTGTTGGGCATCAGGAGCTGAGCTTCGAAGACCGCCGCTGCGAGCCGCGCCACGAAGACCTGATCGACAGCGCCATCATCCATTTCCGGGGCGAGCGTCACTCGGTCCCGGTCCTCAACATTTCCACCCGCGGGACCATGATCGAAAGCGCGCTGGCGCCCCGGCTGGGCGAGACGATCCTGATCGAGTTCCCCGAGTGCAGCCGGATACATGCCTTCGTCCGCTGGACCCGGGAGGGGCGGATCGGGCTCAACTTCGGCCATGAGATGGTGCTTGGCGGCTAGTCCTCCCCATCGCAAGATGGGGAGGGGGACCAGGCGAAGCCTGGTGGAGGGGTAAGTGCGCGGACCTCCAGGGATCGCGCGCGAACCGCGTAAGTCCTGCGCCGTCTACCCCTCCACCACACTTCGTGTGGTCCCCCTCCCCACCGCTTCGCGGCAGGGAGGACTAGCGCCCCAAAGCCCTCAGCACCGTCGGCGTTATCCCGCTCACCATCTTCTTGATGCCCTGGAAGTTGGGATGCACCCGGTCCGGCAGCGCCAGCGCCGGATTGCCCGCCACGCCGGCGAGGAAGAAGGGATAGAGCTCGGCCCCGTGCTCCCGGGCCAGATCGGGGAAGATCCGGTTATATTCCGCCATGTAGCGGCTTCCCAGGTTTGGCGCGGCGAGCATCCCGGCGATCAGTACAGGAATTCCCCGCCGCTTCAGCTCCGTGACGATAGCGTCGAGATCGGCCCGCGTCTGCTTCGGCGGCAGGCCGCGGAGCATGTCGTTGGCGCCGAGCGCCACGATCGCCAGGTCGGGCTTCGCCTTCAGGCCGTCCAGGGTCCATTTGAGCCGGGCCCGTCCCTGAGCCGCCGTGTTCCCGGACACTCCCGCGTTGGTGACGAAGGCTCGGACTCCGTTGCGGCGAAGCATGTCCTCCAGCTGGGGAGCGAAGCCCTGCCCGGACGGAAGGCCGTAGCCCGCGGTGAGGCTGTCTCCGAAGGCCAGGACGTGGACGTCCTTCGCCTCGGCCGGTGCTTGCGAGGCGGCCATCAGGAGCAGCGCGTAGACAAGCCGGCGAAGCGCCCCATATGGGATCCGTAACGACATCGGATTTCATTCCCCTTCATGACCGGCTCCTACGTTATCGACGCTTCGAATGTCACGCTCGCGCTCGGCTCCGGCGCGGGCCGGGTCGAGATTTTGCGCGGTGTCGCGCTACAAGTCGCGAGCGGCGAAAGCGTTGCCTTGCTCGGGCCTTCGGGCAGCGGAAAATCGTCCTTGATGGCGGTCCTGTCGGGGCTGGAACGGGCGACGGGAGGCTCGATCCGGATCGCCGGGGCCGATTTCACCGCGCTCGGCGAGGACGATCTGGCGCGCGCGCGGCAGGGGCGGATCGGGATCGTCCTCCAGGCCTTCCACCTGCTTCCGACGATGACCGCGCTCGAAAATGTGGCCGTGCCGCTCGAGCTCGCAGGCCGGGAGGGCGCCTTCGACCTCGCCCGGGCCGAGCTGGAGGCCGTCGGCCTCGGCCACCGGCTGACCCAATATCCGGCCCAATTGTCGGGCGGGGAGCAGCAGCGGGTCGCCATCGCCCGCGCCACCGCGCCGCGCCC
>DASVUW010000476.1:0-2818 GCA_036386845.1 Allosphingosinicella sp.
GCTGGGGAGGGGGACCACCCGACGGGTGGTGGTGGGGTAGATGGCGCAGGCCTGGGCAGCTACCCCTCCACCATGCTTCGCATGGTCCCCCTCCCCAGCCTCCGGCTGGGGAGGATCAAGGCAGCTGCGCCAGAAGCCTCAGCAAATTCCCGCCCATCACCTTGGCGATCTCCTCGTCGGTGAAGCCGCGGTCGACCAGGGCCTGGGTGACGTTTACCAGCCCGGCAGTTTCGAAGCCCGTGGTCACCGCGCCGTCGAAGTCCGAGCCCAAGGCGACATGGTCGACCCCGACCAAATCCCGGACATGGGCGATGGCCGCGGCGACGGCGGCCGGGCGCAGGTCGCACACCGCCGCGTCCCAATAGCCGATCCCGACGAGGCCGCCGGTCCGGGCGACGCCGCGGATCTCCTCGTCGGTGAGGTTGCGGTTGACCTTGCAGGTCGCCTGAACCCCGCCATGACTCGAGACGACCGGCTTCTTCGCCATCGCCAGGATCTCGGCGACGGCCGCGTGGCTCGAATGGGCGATGTCGACGATCATCCCCCGCCGCTCCATCTCGCGCACGACCTGGCGGCCGAGCGGGGTGAGCCCGCCTTTCCTGACGCCGTGCATCGAGCCGGCGACCTCGTTGTCGAAGAAGTGAGCGAGGCCCGCCATCCGGAAGCCGGCGGCGTGGAGGCGGCCGAGATTGTCCAGCCGGCCCTCCAGGTTCTGAAGGCCTTCGATCGAGAGCAGCGCGCCGGTCACCTTGCGCCCCGCCCACCGGTCGGCGAGCAGGCGCCGAACGTCGATCCCGCTCCTCACGGTCCTTAGCCGGCCCTGCGATCCGGCTTCGGCCCGCCGAAGCTTCTCGGCGTGCCAGAGCGAGCGCTCCAAGAGCGAGCTCCAGGTGCGCGGCGGCTGCAGCTGGGCGACGGCGAGCAGGGTGATATTGTCAGTGTCGGCCCCGTTGGAATCGTAATTCTGGCCCTTGGGGGTCTTGGTCACCGACGAGAAGACCTGAAGCGCGACATTGCCCGCCTCGAGGCGGGGCAGGTCGACCTGGCCCCGCCGGGACGGGTCGAGGAGGTCGCGCTTCCAGAGCAAGGTATCGGCATGCATGTCGGCGATCGCGAGGCGGGGATGAAGCGCCTTCGCTCGATCGCTTATCTGCGGGAGCGGGGTCGCCGCCACCTTGTTCATCCCCCCTTCGACGATCCCCGGCCCGAGGATGAGAAACCCGGCGACGGCGACGAGGGTCAGGGCGAGCAGTCCGTAGATTAACTTGCGCATGATCCCCCCGGCGGTTCGCGAAGTTATAACCCCCTGTTCGACCCCCCGTCATGCTGAACTTGCTTCAGCATCCAGCGACGAGCGCCGAGCGGGTGGAAAACCGGACCCTGAAACAAGTTCAGGGTGACGTTGAAGGCGGGACGCGCCGCTCCAGCCTGACGAAGCTGTAGCCCGGATGATCCCGCCTCGACACTTCCTCCCACTGCGCCGTGTCGAATTCGGGCATGAAGGTGTCCGCATCGGGCTCATCATGCACTTCCGTCAACTCGACCGCGTCGGCGCTCGGGAGGAATAGAGCGATGATCTCCGCGCCCCCTATGACGGAGACCGGCTCGCCGGCGGCCAGCGCCAGCGCCTCCTCGACCGACCCCGCGGTCTCGGCTCCCGCCGCGCGCCAGGCCGGCTCGCGGGTCAGGACGATATGCCGCCGCCCGGGCAGGAGCCCGGGAAGGCTGTCGAAGGTGCGGCGCCCCATGACCATCGCGCTGCCCATCGTCACGGCCTTGAAATGCTTCAGGTCCTCCGGAAGCCGCCAGGGAAGCCCGCCGTCCCGCCCGATCGCGCCGTTGCGTGCACGGGCGACGACGATTGTGACCGCGGGCTCAGCCACGCGCCGTCACCCCAGCGCAGGCTGGGGTCCCGGGGGGTGAAGGGCGCAGGTGCATTTCACCCGCTGGGGCCCCAGCCTTCGCTGGGGCGACGGGAAAGCTCAAACCGCCACCTCGGCCTTGATGTGGGGATGGGGCTCGTAGCCGGCAATCTCGAAATCCTCATATTCGTAGCGGTCGATCGCTTCGGGTCGGCGCAGGATGTTGAGCCGGGGCAGGGCCCTTGGCTCCCGCGTCAGCTGCAGGCGCGCCTGCTCGAGGTGGTTGGAATAGAGGTGGCAGTCGCCGCCGGTCCACACGAACACGCCCGGCTCGAGCCCGCATTGCTGGGCCAGCATGTGGGTCAGCAAAGCATAGCTGGCGATGTTGAACGGCACCCCGAGGAAGGCGTCGGCGCTCCTCTGGTAGAGCTGAAGGTTCAGCCGGCCGCGCGCCACCTGGGTCTGGAACAGGCAGTGGCACGGCGCCAGCGCCATCCGCTCGATCTCCGCCGGGTTCCAGGCCGAGACGATCTGGCGCCGGGAAGCCGGCTCGCGATTGATCAGGGCGATGAGGCCCGCAATCTGGTCGACATGGACTCCGCCCGGTCCTTCCCAGTCGCGCCATTGCTTGCCGTAGACGGGGCCCAGCTCGCCGCCTTCGTCCGCCCATTCATCCCAGATCCGGACCCTGTTCTCCCTCAGCCAGGCGATGTTGGTCTCGCCCTTCAGGAACCACAGCAATTCGATGATGATCGAGCGCAGATGGAGCTTCTTGGTCGTCAGGAGCGGGAACCCGTCGGCGAGATCGAATCGCATCTGGTGGCCGAAAACGGAGAGGGTTCCGACCCCCGTTCGGTCCTTCTGCTCGGCGCCTTCGTCGAGGATCCGGGAGAGTAGCTGGAGATAGGGCTGCATCCGCGGACTATGGCGGGTGGGAGAGGCCTTTCCAAGCCTTG
>DASVUW010000477.1:0-2772 GCA_036386845.1 Allosphingosinicella sp.
CACACGATCTGCGAAATGCCGTTCTCGCGGCACACAGGGATCACCTCCTCCTCGGGCTTGCGCCACAGCATCGAATATTGCGGCTGGCTTGAAACGAACTTCTCCACCCCCGCCATTGCGCAGGCCTCGCGGATCTTGTTCGCCGGCCATTCCGAGAAACCGAGGTAGCGCACCTTGCCCGAGCGCACCGCCGCGCTGAGAGCCTCCATCGTCTCCTCCAGCGGCGTCTCCGCATCGTAGCGGTGGCATTGGTAGAGATCGACATAATCGGTCCGAAGCCGCTTCAGCGACGCATCCAGCTGCTTCTCCACCTGTCCCCGCGAAAGCCCGCGGTCTGTATCCGACATCGGGAAATAGAGCTTGGTCGCCAGCACGTAACTGTCCCGAGCCCGACCCGAGAGCGTCTCGCCGAGGAACGTCTCCGCCGCTCCGCGCCCGTAGACGTTGGCCGTATCGATGAAGTTGATGCCCAGCCCGAACGCACTGTCCACCACCGCCGCCGCCGCATCGCGTTCGACGCCGACTCCGAAGGTCAGCCAGGATCCGAGCGAAATCTCCGAAACTTTGAAATCGCTCGATCCGAGCTTGCGATAGCGCATGGGGTTCTCCTCTTCGTCGCGTTTGGAAAGCGTCCAGCAGGGCAGGTGTTCCACCACCATCGCCACCCCGCCGACCAGACTCCCCTCCCTCTGCTCGGAGCCTGAGGATTGTCCCGAGATCAGAAAGGGAGGGGCAGGGGGTGGGTTCAACGCCTCCGTCGCAGCCCGGCTAACCCACAAGGGCGCAAAACCCACCCCTAACCCCTCCCTCTCCATCGCCGGCGCGTCACCGAAGACGCCGCTCGAAGGGAGGGGGATCAGATCTCCGCACCGGCCCCGCCAACTGCCGCCTTGCCCTCTTTCCCGACCCTGTTATACGGGCGCACGACCGGCGGCCTCAGCGGGCGTGGCGGAACTGGTAGACGCGCTTGGTTTAGGTCCAAGTATCGAAAGATGTGGGGGTTCGAGTCCCTTCGCCCGCACCAGTCCCGCCCGGCCCAAGCGCGAGAGGCCGCTCACTCCCGAGACGAAAGTAAGAGCATCAGCATGCAGACTGTCGAGACGTTGAACGAGGGCCTGAAGCGCGCCTACCGGATCACCATCCCCAGCAAGGACATCGCCGCCCGCGTCGATGGCGAGCTGAAGAAGGTCGCGCCGCAGATCCGCATGCCCGGCTTCCGTCCCGGCAAGGTCCCCGCCAACCTCGTGCGCAAGATGCACGGCCCGCAGCTGGAGCAGGAAGCGCTGAACAGCGCCGTCCAGGAAGGCGTCCAGCGCCTCCTCACCGAACAGAAGCTTCGCCCGGCGATGCAGCCGGCGGTCGAGCTCGAAGAAGGCGGCCCCGGCCAGGACGCCGTCGTCCGCGTTGAGCTCGAAACCCTGCCCGACCTGCCCGAGCCGCAGATCGAGGGCATCACGCTCGAGCGCCTGACCGTCGAGCCCACCACCGAAGAGATCGACGCCGCCATCGCGCGCCTCGCCGAGGGCCAGAAGAGCTACGATCCGGCGCCCTCCGATTACGCCGCGCAGCAGGGCGACCTGGTCGTCATCGACTATGAAGGCAGCGTCGACGGCGAGCCGTTCGAAGGCGGCAAGGGCGAATCGATGCGCGTCGAGCTCGGCTCGGGCCGCCTCATCCCCGGCTTCGAGGACCAGCTGGTCGGCGCCAAGGCGAACGAGCAGCGCACGCTGAACGTCACCTTCCCGGAAGAATATCCGGTCGCGTACTTGAAGGGTAAGCCCGCGGTGTTCGAAGTCACCGTCGGCGAGGTCCAGAAGCCCAAGGAGATGCAGGTCGACGACAGCTTCGCCCAGGCCATGGGCCTGGAAGGCATCGACCAGCTTCGCGAACTGATGAAGGGCCAGCTCGAGCAGGAGCTGAACGGCCTCACCCGCACCCACATGAAGCGCAAGCTTCTCGACACGCTCGCCGCCTCGCACAGCTTCGACGTGCCGCCCTCGATGGTCGAGGCCGAGTTCGGCCAGATCTGGCAGCAGCTCGAGCATGAAGCGAGCCACGAGGCCGATCCGGAAGCCGCCAAGGCCGAGATGGAAGGCGACCGCGAGGAATACCGGCAGATCGCCGAGCGCCGCGTGCGCCTGGGCCTGCTCCTTTCCGAGATCGGCAACCGCAACGGCGTTCAGGTCAACCAGAACGAGATGAACCAGCTGATCATGCAGGCGGCGCAGCAATATCGCCCCGAAGATCGCACCCGGTTCATGGAATATATTCAGAACGAGCCGATGGCCGCCGCCCAGCTTCGCGCGCCGCTGTTCGAGGACAAGGTCGTCGATTTCCTCTTCTCCAAGGCCGAAGTCACCGACCGCGTCGTGACCCGCGAGGAGCTTCAGGCGGAGATCGAATCGACGGAAACCGAGCCCGGCCACGTCCACGGCCCCGACTGCAACCATGACCATGACCATGACCACCATGGCCATGATCATGCGCCCGCGCCCAAGGCCAAGAAGGCGAAAAAGGCCAAGGCCGACGACGCTGCGCCGGCCGAGGAAGCGGCTCCGGCCGAAGCGGAAGCCGCTCCCGCCGAGAAGCCGAAAAAGGCAAAGGCCAAGAAGGCCGACGCTGCGCCTGCCGAAGAAACCGCCGCCGCTCCCGCCGAGGGCGAAGAGGCGCCGGCCAAGCCCAAGAAGGCCCGCGCCAAGAAGAGCGAGGCCTGACTCTGACGCCCTGACCGGGACCCGAAGCACTTCCTTCACCACAAGGTGGGATAAGCTT
>DASVUW010000478.1:0-4407 GCA_036386845.1 Allosphingosinicella sp.
CTTCGCCAGGTCCCCCTCCCCATCTGCGATGGGGAGGCAAATCAGTCCCTGGCCGCCCTCATCGCCGCTCCGGCCGCGAAAGGCGCGACGGCGACCAGGAGAAGCGACGCCGCAGCGAGCAGCTTGAGCGCTCCGGCGCTCCCGCCCTCCTCCGTCAGGCCCGCCCCGAAGATCAGGATCGGCACCGCCAGTGGAAGTATCAACAGCCCGGCGAGTGCGCCGGTCGCGCGCAGCCCCGACGTCAAAGCGGCGACGATCAGGGTCAGGGCCGCAAGTCCGGGGGTCCCGGCGAGAAGGCCGAGCTCGAGCCGGACCAGGACCGGCGCCGGAAGCTTCAGCAAGGCCGCCGCGGGTAGGGCGGCCAGCATCAGCGGCGGCCCGAAGCTGAGCCAGTGCCCGGCCAGCTTGGCCGCCGCGACGCTCTCCTCGCTGAGACCGCGGATGGCGAGCTGGTCGAGCACGCCCGAGGCCCGGTCCGGCTCGACCAGCCGGTCGACCGGGAGGAGCGCGGCGAGCAGGGCCGCGACCCACAAGGCGCCCCCGCCGGTGCGGGCCAGCAGCGCCGAGTCGGGCCCGATCGCGAACGGGAAAAGCGTCGCCACGAGAAGGAAGAAGAGGAGCGGCAGGATCGCGCTTCCGCCAGCCGCGGCGAGTCGAAGCTCGCGCAGGATAAGGGCGCTCATCCCAGCGCCACGCGCTCGGCCCCGGGCAATGCCAGGGGCTGGTGGGATGCAGCGAGGATCGCACCGCCGCCGGCGCGGTGGACGGCCATCGCCTCTTCCAGCCGCGCCTGGCCGTCGCCGTCGAGGCCATTCGCCGGCTCGTCGAGCAGCCAGAGCGGAGCGCCGCTCGCAATCACCCGGGCCAAAGCGGCGCGCTTCCTCTGCCCGGTGGAGAGCATCCGGACCGGGACGTCGGCCAGCGCCGTCAGGCCCATCGCCGCCATCGCCTCGGAGGCGTCGGCGCCGTCGAGGCGGCTCCAGAAGCCGAGCGCCCGGGCGAGGCTCGGCTTCGGATCGAGGGCGAGCCCTTCGTCGGCGAGCGCCGCCGGGGCGTCGCGCTCCACCGTCCCTGCCGAGGCATCGAGAAGCCCGGCCGCGATCCGGATCAGGCTCGACTTGCCCGCGCCGTTGGGCCCGGTGACAAGAGCGGCGCCCCCGGGATCGAGCCGGAGGTCGAGGCTCTCGAACAACAGCCGGCCGCCGCGCAGGCAGGCGACCGATCGAAGCTCGAGCAGGGTCAACCCGCCTCATCCTCGATCGCGTGCATGTCCGCGTCGGAGAAACCGAAATGGTGCCCGGCCTCATGCACGATGACGTGGGTGACGAGCGCCTCCAGGCTCACCCCCGTCTCCGCCCACTCGTCGAGCAAAGGGCGCCGGTAGAGGTGGATCATCGCCGGAAGCTCGCCCGAAAGCATCGACGATCGCTCGCCGATCGGCCTTCCCGTATAGAGTCCGGAAAGCTCGAACGGATCCTCGATCCCGAGCTCCGCCAGGACGTCCTCCTCGGCGAAATCGTCCACCCTCAGGACCACCCCTTCCAGGTGGCGGCGGAAATGCTCGGGCATGCGGGCGATGGCGGCCTCGGCCAGCCGCTCGATCTCCGCCGCGTCGGGCGCATGGGTTTGACGCTCCCCGGTCACCTGCGCGACATAGAAGGGAATGAAGGGGAGAGACAATGACGCTGAGCGAAGAGGAGCGGACGGCCGCGCTGCAGGAGCTGCCCGGATGGCGCTACGAGGAGTCGGAGAAGGCGATCCGGCGCGACTATCGCTTCGCCGATTTCGGCGAGGCTTTCGCCTTCATGACCCGGTCCGCGATCGCGGCGGAGAAGGCCGACCATCACCCCGACTGGTCGAACAGCTGGAACAAGGTCGCGGTCGCGCTCAGCACTCACAGCGCGGGCGGAGTGACCGCGAAGGACATCGGTCTGGCAAAGGCGATGGACGGCTTCGCCCGCTTGCCCTGAGCACGCCCTGCCCTTAGAGGGGCCGCTTCCAGAGCATGCGGAGCGGTGGCCGAGTGGTCGAAGGCGCTCGCCTGGAAAGTGAGTATACGCCAAAAGCGTATCGAGGGTTCGAATCCCTCCCGCTCCGCCACCTTCCCCTCTCAAGCCGGCCCCGGTTAGGCTCGACTCGCCTGCCTACCTGCCGCGCGGGAGTGGGCAATGTCTGCGCGGCGTGGCCGGACTGAGGGTCGTGGTGCGGGGCCCGAAAATAACCCGATCGGCTGGCGAGAGCTGATGCATGAGCGAGACGAGATTCGCATCGAAATCCTCGGTGTCCGAGCGGCCAGATTAAGGCAGGGATGTTAATGTCTGCTTTTGGGTCTTAGGCGCCCGTGCCCGTTCCCGCAGCTGAACGCTCGCCGCTATTGAAGGTGTCTTACACTAGTGATACACCGGCATGCATGGCACGACCGTACCAGAAAGCAACTGACGAGGCGGATACCCGGGCCGCTGAGGCTCCAGTAACTGATCCCGCGCCATGACGGCTCGGCACCAAAGTGATAGCGGGTTCAAGGGCCTGGCTCATCTGACCACGCGGATCAGGAACTTTACCGTCTCCCAGTGGAGCCAATGTGCCGAGCCGCTTGAAGGGGAGCATTTTCACCGGGAAGCCCATTTCATCTTCGTCACGAGTGGCAGGTACGAAACCATCGCCAAGGGACAGCCTTCCGATCTGAGGACGCAGCTCATCTACAATCCTCCGGAGTTAGCCCATAGCGACCGGCTGACGACGGGCGCAGGAAGTTTCCTGACCATCAGCATTTCGCCTTCCCTGAGCGAGCTGCTGGCCGAACAACGGTTTCCGGGACATCCGCTCCAGCTTTCCCACCCTCGCCCGCAACTGGCGGTGAGGAGGCTCACGAAGGCGCTCCGGTCGTGCGCCTCGGACAAGCTGACGCTCGAGTCTTACTGCCTTGACCTGGTGGAACACTGCAGTCCCCCCGGCACGCCCGACCGGCCATCCAGCCCGTGGCTGGGCAAGGCCCGGGAAGCCCTCAGTGAAATAACTTGCCCGGTTTCGATCTGCGAGCTCAGCCGCGACGTAGGCGTCCATCCCGTACATCTCGTTCGATCCTTCAAAAAAGCGTTCGGCTGTACTCCGGGCGAGATGCGCTCGGCCCGCCGGGTATCCGTGGCTGCTGACTTGCTGACGATGAGCCGACTCACGCTTGCGCAGATCGCCGCCGACTGCGGCTATTCCGATCAAAGTCACTTCTCGAACGAGTTCAAACGCTGCCTGGGCTTCACTCCCGGGCACTTTCGTCACCTGACTGCCGGGCAGGAGGTTTGATTCTTTCAAGACGGGCACGTGGCCACGAGGCACTGGTCGGCACTCTTATTCGATGGGAGCGAGTCCATGTCCGTTTTGCGTAGAACCAGGTGCGAAAGTAGCGGGAGGGGAAAGCGCGGCTCGTGTCGCGGCGCGGCCCTGGCACTTTCCATAGTCGGGCAAATTGCCTTCACCGGGCACGTAGCGGAGGCGCAAGTGTACGATCCTCGATCTGGTGCCTCGCCCCTCACTTTGCTGAAGTCGCCCGCAGATCCGCTCGAATATCACCGAATGAAAGAGCGCGTCCGCTCCTTGCTGAACGTAGAGTGGGTAAGCTATTCAGTGAATGAGGGAAAAGTGGAGCCCGGCGCGGCCGCTACCGCTGAACCTCTGGCTGAAAAGCTCGTGCGAGACTATCCTCGGGACGCCGAGAATTGGCTGCTCCTCGCCACTGCCAGGAAATTGCTCGAGAAACATGCTGAGGCAGCCGCCGCATATGAGCGCTTGGGCCTGATCGCGGGTTGGGACCCGACCGCGGCGCGCAACGCTGCCGCGAGCCACTTGGCTGCAGGCAACAAGCCGGCAGCGGTCCGGCTGATCCGGCGACAGATTCTGGAGCGGGGTTCTCGGGACCGGCAATTCTATTTTTCTAATGATGCCTACGCCTCCTTGAGAGACGACCCGGGGTTCCGGGAGTTGGTGGGTGAACCGGACACGACGGGATGGACTCGCAACGAAGGGTGGACTCGCGACCTGGAATTCCTGGTCGGAGAGGTCGAGAGGGTCAGTCCGGAATATCGCGGACGTCGCCTTCCGACGGAGTTTGTGCGGCTATACGATGAGCTTAAGCGGAATATCCCTACTCTCTCGAACGACGAAATACTGGTAGAAATGAACCGCCTGGTGGCCAGCTTGCACCAAGGCCACACCGAAGTTGCGAACTTCAATAAGACGAAGCTTATCGTTGCGCAAATGTTGCCGGTGCGGATCCACGCCTTTCCTGAAGGCGTCTTCATCATCGAGGCAGCACCTGAACATCACAATCTCATCGGTTCGCGCATTGTGACTGTCGGGGACCGGCCTGTGGCTGAAGTCCTCAGATTGGCCGCGGAACTGGCGGGCGTGGAT
>DASVUW010000479.1:0-5393 GCA_036386845.1 Allosphingosinicella sp.
GACTTATTTTCCGTCGAACAATCCGTCCTGCGCGCCGCTCGGCATCGGCAAACCGAGGTGCGTCCAGCCGCGGCCGTTGAGGGTGCGGCCGCGGGCGGTGCGGGCGATCAGGCCAAGCTGGATGAGGTAAGGCTCGATCACCTCCTCGATCGTGTCGCGCGGTTCCGACAAGCCTGCGGCGAGCGTCTCCACGCCGACGGGGCCGCCGCGATAGATATCGGCGATCATGGTGAGGTAGCGGCGGTCCATTGCGTCGAGCCCGAGCTGGTCGACCTCCATCCGGGTCAGCGCCCCGTCCGCCACCTTCGAATCGACCTCGCCGGCTCCGCCCGACTGGGCGAAGTCGCGCACCCGGCGGAGGAGCCGGCCGGCGATCCGGGGCGTTCCCCGCGAACGCCGGGCGATCTCCCGGGCACCGTCCTCGGTCAGCGACAGGCCGAGCAGGCGGGCGGCCCGGCGGACGACCTGCTCGAGCTCCTCGACCGAGTAGAAAGTCAGGCGCACGGGTATCCCGAACCGGTCCCTCAGCGGGGTCGTGATCAGGCCCTGGCGGGTCGTGGCGCCGACCAAGGTGAATTTGGGAAGGTCGATCCGGACCGAGCGCGCCGAGGGGCCCTCGCCGATCATCAGGTCGAGCGCTCGGTCCTCCATCGCGGGGTAAAGGATTTCCTCCACCGCCGGCGCTAGGCGGTGGATCTCGTCGATGAACAGGACGTCGCCGTCTTCGAGATTGGTGAGCAAAGCGGCGAGGTCGCCGGACTTGGCGATGACCGGGCCCGAGGTGGCGCGGAAGCCGACCCCGAGCTCGCGGGCGATGATCTGGGCGAGCGTGGTCTTGCCGAGGCCGGGCGGGCCGAAGAAGAGGACATGGTCGAGCGCGTCGCCGCGGCTCTTCGCCGCCTCGATGAATATCCGCAGATTCTCCCGCGCGGCTTTCTGGCCGACGAAATCGTCGAGCGTCTTGGGACGCAGGGCCGCGTCGATGTCTTCCGGCCGCCTCTCCCCGCCGATGATCCGCTCCTGCTCCATTGGACGAGCTTTAGCCGAAGCGCCCTTGCTGTCGAGCGGGTTTGTCGTAGGCTGGTCCTCCCCATCGCCAGATGGGAAGGGGGACCGTGCGAAGCATGGTGGAGGGGTAGCTGGCGCAGGCTTCTGCCAATTACCCCTCCACCACACTTCGTGTGGTCCCCCTCCCCACCGCTTCGCGGCAGGGAGGATTAGGAGGGGCCATGCATCGTCGTGAATTCCTGGGAGCGGGAGGCGCCGCCGCCGCCCTTCTCGCTCTCCCCGCAGCTGCCCAGAACCGGCCCCGAGGCTCAGGCTCGAACGCGATCTGGGTCGACGCGCTGGGCGGGATCGACGGGTTCGACGAGAAGGACGGGCGGATGGTGCCCTCGGCGAAGCTGATCGAGGCGGTGAAGGCGGGCTATATCGACGTCGTCAACCAGACGGTGGGGGAAGTCGGCAACGGGCCGGACCGGTTCCGCCTGGGTGTCCAGGGGATCGCCTCGCTCGACCGCCTCATCGCCGACATGCCGAGCCTGTTCGTCAAGGCCCTCAGCGTTGCGGACATCCGGACGGCCAAGGCCGCGGGCAAGGTCGCGATCGTCTGCAATTTCCAGGACACGACCCCGCTGGAGGGCGATGCGAGCCGGGTCGCGACGTTCAAGGCGCTCGGGCTCCGGGCGCTCCAGCTGACCTACAACAAGCGCAACCTCGCCGGCGACGGGTGCCTCGAGCGCTCCAATGCCGGCCTTTCCGATTTCGGCCGGCAGGTGATCGCGGAGATCGAGCGCAACAGATTGCTTCTCGACCTCAGCCATTCCGGGCAGCGCACCACCGCCGAGGGGATCGCGGAAGCGAAGCGGCCGCCGGCCGTCACGCACACGGGCTGCCGCGACCTGGTCGACCTGCCGCGCAACCAATATGACCGGGAGCTTCGGGCCCTGGCCGACAAGGGCGGGGTTGTCGGAATCTACCTCATGCCCTTCCTGCGGGCAAAGGGGCAGCCGGGGCGGAAGGACCTGATCCGTCACATCGAGCATGCGATGAAGATCTGCGGCGAGGACCATGTCGGGATCGGCACGGACAATCCACTGCTCGGCTACACGATCGACGACTCGGCCCGAAAGGCGCAGCGCGAGTTCTTCGAGGACCGGAAGAAGCGCGGGATCGCCGCTCCGGGCGAAGCCGCGGACGTCTTCAACCTGGTCGAGGGCTATAACGAGGCGCCTCGCTATTCGAGGCTCGCCGACGACCTGGCGGCCCGGGGCTGGAAGGCGGCGCGAATCGACAAGCTGCTGGGCGGCAATTTCATCCGCCTGTTCGGCGAAGTCTGGGGCTGACCCGTCATCCCGGCGAGGGCCGATAGCTCGGCGAGACCCGCCGAGACTTTTCCACCCTGAGGTCCGGGCTTTCGCCGGATGACGGTTATTTCGCCGCCTTCTTCAGCGCCGTCCTGACCAGCGCGTCGAGCGTGGCTTCAGGCCCGAGCTCGGCTTCCGCCTTGCCCACAGCCGCCGCCGCCTCGCCGGGGCGGAAGCCGAGGTTGAGCAAGGCCGAGACGGCGTCTGCGGCGGCGCTGCCCGGGGCCGGGGCGGAGGCGGCGGCCGGTCCAAGGGCGAGGGCGCCGACCTTGTCCCGCAATTCGTGGACGACCCGCTGAGCGAGCTTCGGCCCGACTCCCGGCGAGCGGGCGATCATCGCGTGATCGCCGCTCGCCACGGCGCGGTGGAGATCGTCGCCGGGCAGGGTCGAGAGGATGGCGAGCGCGACCCGGGCGCCGACGCCCTGGACCGAGGTCAGGAGCCGGAACCAGTCGCGCTCGTCGCTCGAGGCGAAGCCGATCAGCCTGATGTCGTCGTCGCTGACCTGCATGACCGTGTGAAGCACGATTTCCCCGCCGACCGGGCCGAGCGAGGCGAGCGTCCGGGTCGAGGCGAAGACGAGATAACCTACTCCGCCGACGTCGACCACGGCATGGTCGGCCGCGAAGGAGTCGAGAAGGCCGCGGAGCTTGGCGATCATCGGTGGAGGAGGTGGCTGGGGAGCATATTGGACCTCCTATCCGTTCCGGGACAGACCGTCACCCCGGACTAGATCCGGGTCCATGAACACCGCCAGACGGGGCTTCGCACCGCAGTGTTCATGGATCCGGGCCTTCGCCGGGATGACGGACTAAGCAACCCGGCGGGCCGTCGCCAGGTGATGGGCATGGGTGATTGCCACGGCGAGAGCGTCGGCGGCGTCCGCGCCGGCGATCTTGACCCCCGGCAGGAGCCGCTGGACCATGGCGTGGATCTGCGTCTTTTCCGCTCCGCCGGTCCCGACCACCGCCTTCTTGACCAGCCGCGGGGCATATTCGCCGACCGCGATTCCGAGGCTTGCGGCGGCGAGAAGGACCACTCCGCGGGCCTGGCCGAGCTTGAGCGTCGACTGCGGATTGTCGTTGACGAACACCTCCTCGACCGCGGCGGCCGCCGGCCGATGCTCGGCGAGGACCGCGAGAAGTCGGCCGTGAAGCTCGATCAGCCGGGCGGGCAGCTGGGCCTTGGAATCGGTCCTGATCTGGCCGTTGGCGACGTGGCTCAGCCGGTTCCCGTCGGCCGCGATCACCCCCCAGCCGGTGCAGCCGAGCCCGGGATCGAGACCGAGGACGATCATGGCTCTGAATTCCTCCCCGGTATTTGCCGGGGAGGGGGACCGCGCGAAGCGCGGTGGAGGGGTTCTTCGAACTCAGGAAGGCCCCTCCACCAGGCTTCGCCTGGTCCCCCTCCCCGCGAAATCGCGGGGAGGATCAAGAAAGCTTCTCCATCACCTCGTCGGGGACTTCGTAATTGCCCCAGACGGTCTGGACGTCGTCGTCGTCCTCGAGCGTGTCGATCAGCTTCATGAGCTGGCCGGCATCCTCCGCGCCGACCTCGACCCGGGTGCCGGGGCGCCAGGCGAGCTTGACGCTTTCGGCGGCGCCGAGCGAGTTTTCGAGGGCCCGTGCGACCCCGTGGAGATCTTCCTGGGCGGTCCAGATCTGATGGCCGTCCTCGTCCGATTCGACATCCTCGGCCCCGGCCTCGATCGCGGCCTCGAAGACGGCGTCGGCGCTTCCGGCCGAGGCGGGATAGGAGACCAGGCCGAGCCGCTCGAAGCCGTGGCTGACCGAGCCGGAGGCCCCGAGATTGCCGCCGTTCTTGGAGAAAGCGGTGCGCATGTTGGTCGCGGTTCGGTTGCGGTTGTCGGTCAGCGCCTCGACGATGAGGGCCACTCCGCCGGGGCCGAAGCCCTCGTAGCGAAGCTCCTCGTAAATCTCGGCGTCGCCGCCCGAGGCCTTGTCGATCGCCCGCTGGATATTGTCCTTGGGCATGGACTGGGCGCGGGCCGTGGTGACCGCGGCCCGGAGGCGCGCGTTGGCGTCCGGATCGGGCAGGCCCATCTTGGCCGCGACCGTGATCTCGCGCGAGAGCTTGGAGAACAGGTTCGAGCGCTTCTTATCCTGAGCGCCCTTGCGATGCATGATGTTCTTGAACTTGCTGTGGCCGGCCATGGCGGTGCGGACGATCCTGCTGATGGGTGAAGCTCAGCCGATAGCCTGAAGGCTCAGTTCAGCGCAACGCGCCTGTAGGCGGCGGCGATGAGGGCAAGCCCGAAGAGGGCCATGACGGTGCTCAGGGGACCGTCGAACAGGAGAAGCGGCCAGAACCAGTCGCGAGCGCCTTTCACGACACTGGTGTCGATCCAGGCGTGAAGCACGCCGAGGGGAGTGGACACCGTCAGGGTCCAAAGCAGGAAATGCGGAAGCCAGCGCCCGGGGACGCTAAGCCAGGGCACCGGGTTCCAAGGCACCGGCCGCTCGACGGCCAGCGCTCCGAACCAGACGGCCAGAGGCGCCAGGACCACAGCGCTGGCGACGTTGCCGACGGCGATGGTTCCAAGCGAATCGTCTTCGCCCGTGACCAGGCGCACCGCCACGCTCACCGCCGCGCCGGCGATGAAGGTGAGCGCGTAGAGCCAGAAGCCGGCGTCGGGACGGAATCGGGGACGGGCGCTTGCCGTCATCGTCCTAAGGATCGCGACGGCCAGGACCAGCAGTCCGGCCACCCGTACCAAGGCCGCCACCGCGAAGGCGGCCTCGAGCTTCTTCCCTTCGGTGGGGACGTTCGACGCGATGACGATGTTGGACACGGTGAGCAGGACCATCAGCGCCAGGGCCGGGACTAGGAGCCGCGGCGTCGCCAGGAGCGCCAGGGCCTCGCGCAGGAAGGCGGTGAGCCCGCCTCGGCTTTCCGCAACTGAAGTCATGACCTGTCCCCCATCCCCAAGAGATAGTGTTACCTCGGCCCCGAAAGCTGTCCAGCCCCTCTTGCCTCCCCATCGTCAGATGGGGAGGGGGACCACCC
>DASVUW010000480.1:0-2456 GCA_036386845.1 Allosphingosinicella sp.
AGCAGCCGGTTCAGGAGGATCGCGCCCTCCACCGCCGGCAGTCCCAGATTGCGCTCGGCGGTCGTCCAGTATCTGGTGGCGTTGCCCATGGCGCCGATTCCGAAGGGCTCGATCAGTGCGATCGAGTCGCGAAGCTCCGGCCTGGCCTGGCCGATTCCGGTGAGGATCAGCCAGGCGAGGAAGAAGACGACGACCGCGACATAGGTCCACATCATCGATCGGGTGAGGGTGGCCGCGGCGAAGAAGACCGCGCCGGTGACGACGAGGTTCGGAATCCCGAAGACGAAGAGGCCGTAGGCGTAATGAGCGAGGCGGTTCGGCCCCAGCGTCTCCGGGTCGACCCAGGGCATCAGCGAGCCGATCCACAGGCCGAGCGGGACGAACAGGAAGGCGAGGGTGGCTGCCGCGATCGCCCCGGCGAAGCGACCGCCCAGATATTGAAGGCGGGTGATAGGTGTCGAGCGGACGATCGGCCCGAATCCCGTCTCGTCGTCGCGGATCACGACGTTGGCGACGAATGCGGTGGTCACGAACATGAAGAACAGGCCGAGGATGATCTGGACCTGGGTCAGCGCCACCGGACTGTTCTTGTGGATGTTGCCCCCGGCGCCGATCTGCACCGATTCGGAGGCCATGGCGCCGTAGGTCATGAGCAGGAACAGGATTGCCGCGACCCAGAAGACGGGGTTCTTGACCTGGTAGCGAAGCTCGAAGCGCGCGATCTTGACGAACATGGGCTCTGCCCCTCAGGCGGCGCGGCGGGACTGGGCGAGGGTCGAGAAATAGACGTCCTCGAGCCCCCCTTCGACCGACTCGAAGCCGTCGCCCGGATCGGAATCCGAGAGAATGTGGATGACCGTCCGTCCGGCGAACAGGCGGGTGGAGATCAGCTCGTATTTTTCCCGATAGCGCTCGAGCTCGCCGCGTTCGATGACCTTCATCCAGATCCGCCCCTTGGTCGACCGGATGAGCTCGAGCGGAGCCCCTTCGAGCTGGATCCGGCCGCCGGCGAGCACCGCCATAAGCGGGCAGAGGTCCGACACGTCCTCGACGATGTGGGTCGACAGGATCACGACGACGTTCTCGCCGATCTCGGCGAGGAGGTTGAGGAAGCGGTTGCGCTCCTCGGGGTCGAGTCCGGCGGTCGGCTCGTCGACGATGATGAGCTCGGGATTGCCGATCAGCGCCTGGGCGATCCCGAAGCGCTGCCGCATCCCGCCCGAAAAGCCGGCGAGCGCCTTCTTGCGCACGTCCCAGAGGTTTACCTGGTGGAGCAGTCCTTCGACGGTCTGCTTGCGGGCACCGGCGGAGGCGATGCCCTTCAGGACGGCCATATGGTCGAGCATGTCGTAGGCGGAAACCCTTGGATAGACCCCGAAATCCTGAGGCAGATAGCCCAAAGTCCGCCTCAGCTTCTCGGGCTCGGCGATGACGTCGATTTCGCCGAAGCGGATGCTTCCTTCCGTCGGCGTCTGGAGAGTCGCGACGTTGCGCATCAGGGTCGACTTGCCGGCGCCGTTCGGCCCGAGCAGCCCGTACATCCCGCGCGGGATCGACAAGGTGACATGGTCGAGAGCCCGCGTGCCGTTCGGATAGACGTGGCTGACGTCGGCGAGTTCAAGCATTTCGATGAGTTCCCCAACCCGGATGTTCGAGCGGAGATGTGGCAGAGTGTTTTAGCAGTGTAAAGCACTCAGGCTTACCCTTGCTTGCCTTTTTAGGCCGCGCCCCCGCTCTCAGATTTCACGCAGATTCTCGAGAATCCTGACGTCGGTTCCGTAGCGAAGCCCGCAGAGCCGGGCCGCGATTCGCGAGCGCCGGGCGGCCTGGTCGGCCGACAGGTTGGAGTCGAAATACCAGCCCTCGACGAGCGGCTCGGCATGCTTCTTCGCGAGGTGCGGGGAGGCGGCGTAAAGCCCGCCCGGCGTGCGCGCGACGAATCGGCGCGAGCGTCCCTTCTCCTCGGCGAACCGCGCCAGGAAGTCGGGATGGCGCTCGTCCAGGGCCAGCAGCAAGGCGCGGTAAGCCGCCTTGAGGTTGGGGACGGGGGTAGGCCGGCCCGCAATCTCCACCCTCCACTGGCCGCGGGTGCGAGCGCCGGGCTCGCGCACCGACCCGTCGAGTCCGGCCAGCGGGGCAGGGCTGGCCGCCGCCGGCGGAACCAAAGGCAGGACGCGCCTCAGAATATCGTTGATGCTCTCTGAGAATCCCCGGCGATGCGCCTCGATCATCCGGTTCACCTCGACATCGATTCCGACCTGCTTCAGCTTCGCCAACTTTCCCTCCCTTATAAGGGACGTGCCTTATAAGGGAGGGAAGCTGCTCTCGCAACGTGGCGGCGGAGGGCGTTCCCTGCAGCGCGTCGAGCGCGGGGGGAGGGAGGGAAGGCTCTTGGGGGGTGTGTGGGCTGTGGGCAGTGGGCTGTGGGCTGGGGGCCGGGGGCGCCCTGGGGGCTG
>DASVUW010000481.1:0-2097 GCA_036386845.1 Allosphingosinicella sp.
CCCCACGCCCCTGATCCGGCCGGCTCCGTGCCGTCTTCCCAGCGGCGATCAGGCCTCCGGCCACCCGCGCCCGTTCGGTACGGCCCGCCCGCGACCTCAGCGGCCGACCTTCCAGCTGAGCCGGACCAGGCCCTCCGTCACCATCGCATCGATTGTGGAGTCGCCCCCCGGAGACGCTCCAGGGGTCGGCGTGACGGCGATCACGCAGCCGCGGCCCGGGCGCCGCTATTGGAACGGAGGGCCATCGGCGGGACGGGAGGAAAGATCATGCCAACCTGGGAACTTCGGATAAAGCGCACAGAGGAACAAACCCGCGGCGCGCGCACCCGGACCGTCGGCCGCTATCAGGTTTTCCGCGACGGGGTCGCAGCGACGGAAAGGCTGCTTTCGGGGACGACGGCGGAGGCGGCAGGCCCGGGCTCGAACCAAGCCTCGGCAATCCGCAGGAAATGCATCGCGGCCGGCCGCTACCCGCTCGCCACTTCCGGCGGGCCGACCTATGTCACCACCGGTTACCGGGAAGATTATCTGATCCGGGCCTCGATGCCGGGCATCGAGTTGCAAGGCACCGCTCCGCGAACCGCGATCATCATCCACCCCGGGAAGAACGCGTTCCTGTCCGCGGTGGGGTGCATCAATCCGTGCACCCGGCTGCCGACCCCCGACGAACGGATCGATTACCCGGGAAGCCGCGACCGGGTCATCGCGCTCATCGACGACATGAAGTCTTTCCTCGGCACCGTCCCGCGCCAGGGCGACCGGCCGATCGCCAACGCGTTCGTGGTGATCGAAGATCGGTCCTGAGAAGGATATAGACCGGGCGGGGGCCCTGGGCGAATCGACGACGGGAGATTGAAATGGCGCTGAACGACATCGAGCATATCGTCTTCCTGATGCTGGAGAACCGGTCGTTCGATCACATGCTGGGCTATCTCAGCCTCGAGGAGACCCCCGATCCGCTGCCCGTCGACGGCCTCCGGTCCGACGATGCCTGGAAGGATTCCACGGCCAATTACACCCGGGACGGAACCGCCCACCCGGTGAATCCGATCGCCGCCGACGAGAAGATCTCGGATCCGCCGCACGGGCACGAGCTGGTGCCCGCCCAGATCGCCACCCCCGTCGGGGTCCCTGGTCCCCGGCGGATGGGCGGCTTCGTTCAGGCCTACATCGATTCGCGCCAGGGCGAATCGCCGCCGCGCAGGGCGGGGGCGGTGATGGGCTATTACGACGGGAACGGGGTCTGGGCCTACGATTCCCTGGCTCGAAATTACTGCGTCTGCGACCGCTGGTTCACGCCGCTCCCGACCGGCACCCAGCCCAACCGGCTGATGGCGATGGGTGGCGACACCCGAATCTTCGAGAACAGCGGCCTCAAGATCCCCGGGCACGATCTGGTCTACGATTGGCTGAACCGCAACGGGGTCGATTGGCGGGTCTATACGTGGGGCGGGTACCCGCCCTTCTTCGCGTTGATGTGGGAATGGTGGGACGATGTCGTCGCCTCGGCCCGGCAAAGGTTCAGGAAGTTCGGCCGCTTGCGGGAGGATTGGCTTTCCGGCGAGGCGGTTCCGTCGCTCCTCTTCATCGAGCCTAAATATAGCGAGATCCCGATCGGCCCGGCCAATGACGATCACGCGCCGACTCGGATTACCGGCGGCCAGAATCTGGTGAAGGATCTCTACGACATTCTCACCAGCAATGCGGAGCGCTGGGCGAAGACTCTGCTGATCGTGACCTATGACGAGCATGGCGGCTTTTTCGATCACGTGCCGCCGCTCCCGATCCGAAAGCAGGTGGCCGAGGAATTGTTCGAGACGACCGGGCCGCGCGTTCCGGCGCTGCTGATCTCGCCGCATGTCGACCCGGGCCAGGTCTTCCACGAGCCGGTCGACCATACCGCATTCCTCGCCTTGCTCGCGGAGCGGTTCACGCCCGGCGTTCCTTATTCCGGCGCGGTGGCCGAACGGCAGTCCTCCTATGCCGGATTCGGCAGGCTTTCCCAGGCCTTGCGGCCCAGCGCCCGGGCCGGGGCCGCTCCGAGAATCGATCGGCCGCTCGCCGTGTCGGCACTGGAGTCTCTCGAGTCGCTGACCG
>DASVUW010000482.1:0-2126 GCA_036386845.1 Allosphingosinicella sp.
GAAGGCTGGGGCCCCAGCGGGTGAAGACCGCAGCGTTCTTCACCCACTGGGGTCCCAGCCTGCGCTGGGACGACGCGTTATTTCCAACTCGGCCCCTGGATATCGAACCCGGCCGCCTCCAGCGAGTCCAGAAGCCCGCCCTGCTCGGCGAGCGTGCGCAGGCTGAGCACCGCCACCGTCACCTGCGGCTCGGCCAGCAATTGCTTCATCTGCGCGAGCAGCCCGACCTCGCGCTCGGCGAAGACTCCGCTTGGCCAGCAGCGCTCGTAGACCGGATCGGCGGGCGAATTGAGCACGTCCCGGACCCGCCGCGCAGCCCAGGCGTCGGAGCGGGCCTGGACCGCGGCCGGCCCGGCCTCCGCCATCGTCAGAGCGGCCTCGAGGCAGGGCAGATGCTCCTCGGGCGTGGAGGCGAACAGGTCCTTGACCACCGGCTTGGCCTTGGAGCGCTGGATCGGGACCACCTCGGCGAGCTTGTGCTTCTTGGCGGCGCTTCGGGAATATTCGGCGACGTCGCGGCTATAGTCGATATCGCCCTTCGCCTTGTTCCTGAGGTCCATCGACAGGTGAAGGGGGTGGCGCTGGTCGTAGTCGGCCCGGACCATGTTTTTCGCCCGAAGCGCCGCGAGCCGGCGGGCCGCCTGTGGACCGGCGATTGCCGACAGGCTCTGCCCCTTGGGCAGGCTGCCCATCTTGTTCCATTTCGCGATCCAGCCGATCGCCCGGAACGGCGAGGCGGTCAGCGCGTAGGATTGCGGGAACATGACCCGGTCGGCCTTGCGCAGCGCCTCGGTGAGCGCCGCCGGATCCCAGCGGGTCGTCTTCGAAACTCCGTTGATTCCGCCGACGAGGACGAGCGTGGTCGAGTCGCTTCGCACCGTCCACATCGGTACGCCGCTGCGCCGGCCTGTGACGACGATGTCCTCCGCCTGGGCGCGGTCGCCCCCGGCCTTCTGAGCCGGCGCTGTTGACTTCTTCTGCGCGGGCGCCGCGGACGCAAGCGCGATGGCGGCCATTGCGGCCGCTCCCATATATTTCAGCATTCACCCTCCCCGAGAGACTTTTCTCATTCCCCTGTCGGGGGCGTGAAATCCGGTCCGGCCGATGAACGCCCGTTGAATATGGCAAAAGAAAAGGGAGAGCTTTCGCCCGGCCCTCCCCGTCATTGCGAGCGAAGCGAAGCAATCCAGCGGCTCGGCGTCCGAGGCTGGATTGCTTCGTCGCTTCGCTCCTCGCAATGACGGACCGAAGCGCTGCTTCCCTAGCGCCGGCGCTCGGGCGCCACCGTGATCTTCACCGTCTCGCCGCTGTTTCCCGGGAAGCCGGTGAACATCGCCTCGACGAGGTTGGGCACGAGCACGCTCAGCTCGTCGGTGCGCGAGCGCGCGCGGGCGGTGCCTTCGAAGACCGCCTGGCCGTCGGGCCGGCGG
The DNA here is from genome assembly GCA_036386845.1 of Allosphingosinicella sp. GTDB lineage: Bacteria > Pseudomonadota > Alphaproteobacteria > Sphingomonadales > Sphingomonadaceae > Allosphingosinicella. The sequence goes on from DASVUW010000482.1 coordinate 1,431, forward strand.
ATATCCATGTCGAGATAGCTCGTATAGACGGTGTAGACGTCGATCTCGTCGCCGAAGCCGCCGCGATACCAGAAGGGGTCGTCCCACCCATAATAGAAGGGCGAGCGGAGCCGGCCGTAGCCGCCGAAGCGCGACCAATAGGGCCGATAGCCGAAGCCGCCATAGCCGAACCGGTCGTAGCCGAACCGGCTGTAGCCTAGCGCCGGACGCGAGACGACCTGCTGGCGGCCGTCGTCCACTCCGTAGCCGAGGGACACGATCAGCGAGGCCGATTGCGGCGAGCTCGCCTCGCTGTAACCCTGGGCGATCATGTGCCGGCGGACGAGATCGGCATAGCGGGAGAATTCGAGGCCGCCTCGATCCTCGGGATCGGCCGCCTGAATGACGAAGGTCTGCCCGGCGGGGGCCGGCATCGCCTGATAGCGGGAAACCTGGGTCGGAAGCCCCGTCGCGCAGCCGCCGAGCGCCAGCAAGGCGGCCGGAGCGGCGAGGGTAAGCAATTTCTTGGCGAGAGACATGGGACGCATCCTCTTGGGAACGGAGCCGTAGCTGTAACTATATAGGAAACCGCGCCTTTCTACAAAAGGCTCGCTGAATGGCGGGTGAAGGGTGAAGGGCCGTCATTGCGAGCAAAGCGAAGCAATCCAGTGCGGCCCCCCGCTGGATTGCTTCGTCGCTTCGCTCCTCGCAATGACG
>DASVUW010000483.1:0-7671 GCA_036386845.1 Allosphingosinicella sp.
CCGTGGAGGACGGCGGGCCTGGATTCGATCCGTGCAAGGTTCGCCGCAAATCGTCGGGCCTCGGCCTCGTCACCGGGCTCGCCCGGCAGATCGGCGGACGTTTCCGGGTCGAGCGGCGAGGCGGCGCTCGCTGCCTGCTCGAGTTTTCCGGTCCCCCCGGCGCGTCCGCGTAACGGGGCCGATCATGCTCTCATCCCGGCCGACGAGCGCCGAAGCCATGCCGATCGAAGGCGGGAACGAGGGCGGCGCGGGCTACGGCTCCCCGCTCGAATCCCCCGGTTCCAGCGAACGTCCGGAGGCAGCGGCCGGCGCCTGCATCCTGCTCGTCGAGGACGATTTCCTGGTCGGGATGGAGATGGAGACCGGCCTCGCGGAGGCGGGCTACGACGTGCCGGGGATCGCCGCCACCGCCGAGGATGCCGTCGAGCTGGCCGCCCGGCACCGGCCTGCCTTGGTCGTGATGGACATTCGCCTCGCCAGCGACCGCGACGGCGTCGACGCCGCTCTCGAGATTTTCCGAACGCTCGGGATCAGGTCGCTCTTCGCAACGGCCAACAACGACGCCCAGGTCCGGGCGCGCGCGGCGCCGGCCGAGCCGCTCGGCTGGGTGGCCAAGCCCTATCGGGTCGAGACGTTGCTCAAGGCGGTGAAGGAGGCCTTGGGGACGACCTAGTCCTCCCCATCGCCAGATGGGGAGGGGGACCATGCGAAGCATGGTGGAGGGGTAGGTGGCGCCGGACTGGAGGGTTCGCGCTCGGAAACTCCTCAGTCTGCGCCTTTACCCCTCCACCACCCTTCGGGTGGTCCCCCTCCCCATGCTGCGCATGGGGAGGACGAGAGCTAGTCGACGAGACGGAGCATGGGCTTTTCGACCGGCTCGCTCAATTCCTTCATTCGCCCGAGGTGAAGCTCCGACAAAGCGAGATGGGCCATGGCCGCCTCGGGCGACGCGGCGCTTCGCGCGCGGTCGAGCTCCTCGAACGCTCGGCCGACATGGTGGCTGATCCGATCCTGGCGGGACATATCGACCGTTCCCCGACTCGGGGGTGGTACTCTACAACGGTCCCAAGGTCGCGCAATCGATGCGGGTGCGCAACTACATGGATCAGGGAGTCCGCGCGGAGGCAAAGCCCCTCCCCTTCAGGGGAGGGGTTGGGGGTGGGGCATGTGGGGGAGATTTTCGTCGACGTCGGTGAGGCGAGCAGACAGCCCCCACCCCAACCCCTCCCCTGAAGGGGAGGGGCTAACACCCGGCGACTTAGCGGTTCAGGCGCGCTCTGCGCCGCTCATCGCGTCGTGGTGGAGATAGCGCTCGTTGAAGTCGCCCGCGGCGCGCATCCGGCCCCAGTCCTGGATCGTGATCGAGCGCCGGTCGCGGCGGATCAGGCCTTCCTCGCCGAGCTGCTTCAGCACCCGGTTGTCGTGGACCGAGGTGAGCCCGACCGCGTCGGCGAGCTGCTCCTGGGTCATCGGAAGCTCGTAATGGTGGTTGCTTGCGAGCCCCGCCGCCTCGAGGCGCAGCGAGAGTTCGCAGAGCAGGTGCGCGATTCGGGCGCGGCTGTCGCGGCGGCCGACATTGACCACCCATTCCCGGAAGATGGACGCGTCGATCAGCGTGTCGATCCACAAGGTGCGGGCGATGGCCGGGCGGGTCATCGCAAGCTCCTGGACGGCGTTGGCCGGGATCAGGGCGATCTCCGCGTCGGTCAGCATCTGGACGCTGTGGTCCGCGATTCCCAGCAGGCTGTTCTGGAGGTCGACGAATTCGCCGGCGACATGGAAGGAGACGATCTGCCGCCCGCCTTCGCCGGTGATCTTGTAGCGATAGGCGAAGCCGGACAGGATCAGGCTGCAATGCTCGGCCGGGTCGCCGTCGCGGACGATGTGGGCGCCGGCGGCGAGCTTCTTCACACTGTGGGGAAGCGACAGCAGGGCCCGGCGGTCTTCCTCGCCGAGCGGCGAACGGCGCTCCAGGCGGCGCGCCAGCTTCTCGAATGTCGGATGCAGATCCGGCACGCTCATTCCTTGCCTGTTCGAGCACTTGCCGTCGCAGGTTTCGCGCGGCTGCCCCCCTAATTGGGGATGAATAAGCGTGAGCTGAATCGGGCGTCTTTTAAACAGATTAAGTTCAAAATTTTATCCACTATTTCCGACATTTGCGCGCAGGGCGGTGGGGGGAGGCTCGTCGCCCCAGCGTAGGCTGGGGCCCCAGCGGGTGAAGAGCGCAGGCGCCTTTCACTCCCTGGGATGCCGGCCTTCGCTGGCATGACGGGGTAGGACCAAGGCCCGGCCGGCGGTCAGCGCGCCGACTGAAGGTTGGTGGGTCCGCCCGACTCGAAATGGAGATACCGCGTGTTGAAGTCGCCGATCCGCTGAAGCTGGTCCCATTCCAGGATCTCGACCGAGCGCTTGTCGCGGTTGATCAGGCCCAGGCGGCCGAGCTCCTTGAGCACGCGGTTGACGTGGACCGGGGTAAGCCCCGTGCAGTCGGCGATCTGCTCCTGGGTCATCGGAAGCTGGTAGCGGCGGTCGACGGCGAGGCCGGCTTCCTCGAGCCGGAGCGCGATCTCGCAGAGCAAATGCGAAAGTCGGCTGATCGAATCGCGGCGGCCGACATTGACGATCCATTCGCGGAAGATGGCGGCGTCGACCAGAGTGTCGATCCACATCGCCTGGCCGACCCGCGGGCGATCTTCATAGAGCTTGCGCAAGGCCGCCACCGGCAAGGTCGCGACCTCGCAACGGGTGAGCGCCTGGACATTGTGGTCGGCGACGCCGAGCAAGCTGTTCTGGAGGTCGAGGAATTCGCCGGGCATGTGGATGGCCATGATCTGGCGCTGGCCGTCGCCGGTGACCTTGTGGCGGTAGGCGAAGCCGGCGAGGAGGAGCACGCAATTTTCGACCTCGTCCCCTTCGCGCACCATGTAGGTGGAGACGTCCAGCGTCTTTTTGGTCACCGGCAGCGCACGGATGGCCGCGCGATCGTCCTCATCCAGCCGGACGCGTGTTTCGAGTCGTCGAATTACCCGATCAAGGGTCGGCGAGGGGGTGATCATGTCGCTCTCCGCGGGGGGGGGCGGGAGCGTTTCGAAACTCTCAGCACCGACGCCCAAGTCGAGCCGGTGATGATTCTACCGTAGCCCAGGTGTGACCGGGTGTAATTTACCGGGGATAGTCACCCGGTGAATAACTTATATTAGGAGCAGCGGCCGGATCGGTGTACATAGATCCTATGCCAGCGACCGCCCTCCGCGCCGAAGGGCGACAATCCGGCCGGAGCAGCGCGCTGGTCACGAAGCTGGAGTCGGTCGCCCGGCTCACGCTGGAAGACCGGTCGGCCCTGGCCGCCCTCTCCGACGGCTCTCGCGAGATGGGCGCCCGCCGCAACGTCATCCGCGAGGGCGAGCGGCCCGATTTCGTCCACCTGATGGTCGAGGGCTGGGCGGCGCGCTACAAATTGCTTGCCGACGGGACGCGGCAGATCACCGCCTTTCTCATCCCGGGCGATTTCTGCGACCTCCACGTCACCATCCTGGGCGAGATGGACCACAGCATCACGACGCTGACCCGGGCCAAGGTGGCCTTCATCCCCCGCTCGAAGATGGATTCGCTGACCGAGCGGCCGGGGCTGGTCAAAGCCTTCTGGTGGGCCACTTTGGTCGACGAGGCGGTGCTCCGCGCCTGGATCGTCAATGTCGGCCGGCGCGACGCCTATGAGGCGATCGGGCATCTCATGTGCGAGCTCTACGTCAGGATGAAGAATATCGGCCTTACCGACGACCATTGCTTCGAGCTTCCGCTGACCCAGGAGGAGCTGGGCGACGCCCTCGGCCTCACCCCGGTCCACGTCAACCGCGTGCTGCAACGGCTGAGGGCCGAGAATCTGATCAGCTTCAAGGGCGGCCTGCTCACCATCCGCGATTATCGCGCTCTGGAAGAAGCGTCGGGATTCAATGCCAATTATCTGCACATCACCGGGCGGACGTAGGGGATGACACAAATTCCTCCCCGAGATTTCTCGGGGAGGGGGACCATGCGAATCATGGTGGAGGGGTTCTTTCAGACTCCCAAAGAACCCCTCCACCGCGCTTCGCGCGGTCCCCCTCCCCCGGAAATCCGGGGGAGGAATTAAGCAAGGCCTGCACCGTAACTTCACTGGCGCCGCCCGCGCCGGCAAACTATCCCTCTGTCCCAACTGGAATTTCGACGGGAGACGGCGATGCGTTTCGGAGTGGCGATGAAGGCGGCTTTGCTCGCCGTGACGGCGGCGACGGCACTTGCGGCGACGAGCTCCGCTCTGTCGGCGGCTCCGGCCGCGAGCGCCATCGAGGTGCCGCCGCTCCAGTTCAGGGAGCGCCGGCTCGCCAACGGCCTCCGGGTCATTTCGATGCGCGACACGAGCACCGCCAACGTCTCGGTCTCCGTCTGGTACGAGGTCGGATCCAAGCACGACCCGGAAGGGCGCTCCGGCTTCGCCCACCTGTTCGAGCACATATTGTCGCGCAAGACCCGCAACATGCCCTACAACATGATCAACCGGCTGGTGGAAGACGTCGGCGGGGACCGCAACGCGAGCACCTCGTCCGACCGCACCAATTATTACGAGAGCGTGCCCGCGCGCTATCTCGAGACGATGCTGTGGACCCACGCCGAGCGGATGGCGCGCCCCGTCATCGACCCGCAGGTGTTCGAGACCGAGCGCAACGTGGTCAAGGAGGAGTTCCGGCAGGGAGTCCTCACCCCGCCCTACGGCCGGCTCCGGCTGCTCGTCACCGACAACGCCTTCGACGTCTCGCCCCACCGCCGCTCGACGATCGGCAATATCGAGCAGCTCGACGCCGCCACCGTGGACGATGCCCGGGCCTTCCACGAAGCCTATTACGGGCCTGACACGGCGACGCTGATCGTCTCGGGCAATTTCGACCAGAAGCAGCTCGACGCCTGGGTGGACAAGTATCTCGGTCCGATCCCGGCGCGGGCGGGCAAGATGCCGCTCGCCATCGGCGTTCGGGACAAGCCCCGGACCCAGCCGCGAAGCGCGACCATGTATGCGCCCAACGTGCCGCTGCCGGTGGTCGGATCGATCTGGAAGATCCCGGGGATGACCCATCGGGACATGGCCGCGCTCGAGGTGATGGACGGAATCCTCACCACCGGCGAGAGCTCGAGGCTCCACAAGAGCCTCGTCCGCGAGAAGCGGATCGCGACCCAGGCCGGCGCCCAGCTCGCGAACTTCGAGGAGGAAGGCTATTATTCGCCCAACGTGATCCTCGCCGGCGGCCGCACCGTCGAGGAGGCGGAGGCCGCGCTCGCCGCCGAGATCGAGCGGATCCGAAGCCAGCCGGTCACCGCGGCCGAGCTTTCCGAGGCGAAGAACGAGCTTCTCGCCCAGGCGCTTCGTCAGCGCGAGACGTTCAGCGGAAGGGCCTCCGGGCTCGGGGAAGTGCTGGTGCGCTCGGGCGACCCGCGGCAGTGGGACAAGCTCATCGCCGCCTACCAGCGGGTGACCGCCGCCGATGTCCAGCGCGTCGCGCGCACCTATCTGACGCCCGCCTCTCGAGTCGACATCCGCTACCTCAACGAAAGCGCCCGGCCGGCGGGCCAGGCGGATGCCTGGACCAATCCGGCGCCGATGCCGCGATTCAAGTCCGCGCCGCCCGCGATCCGGCCGCCCAACGAGCTCGCGGCCGAAGCCGAGCGCCAGGCGCCTCCGGCGCCGGGGCCGGCCGTTCGGGTCACCCCTCCGTCCATTTCGGAGACCAGGCTCCCGACCGGCCTCAGCGTCGTCACCGCTCGAAGCGGCCAGGTGCCGATCGCGACCATGACCCTGGTGGTGAAGGGCGGCTCCTCGACCGACCCCACCGGCAAGGCCGGGCTGGCGACGATGGCCGCGGGGCTCGCCACGAAGGGCACGGCCAGCCGAAGCGCCGAGCGGATCTCGGCGGAGCTCGAAGCGCTTGGAGCGACCCTGAACAGCGGGGCGGGGCCGGACGGCTCGTTCCTTTCGATCACCGCTCCGGTCGCCAATCTGGAAGCGGCCGGGCGAATCCTCGCCGACATCGCCCAGAACGCCACCTTCCCGGCGGAGGAGCTCGAGCTTCAGCGCAAGCAGTCGATCGACTCGCTGTCGATCGCGCTTCGCAACCCGGGCCAGCTCGCAAGCATGATCGCCTTGCCTTTGGCTTATGGAAGCGCGCCTTATGCGACTCTCGCCAACGGAACGCCGAGGTCGCTCGCCGCGCTGACCCGCCAGGACCTGCTCGACCAGCACCGCAAATGGTGGCACCCCGGCAACAGCGCCCTAGTGATTTCGGGCGGGATCGACTCGGCCCGCGCAGACGCCCTGGCGGCGTCGCTCCTGGGCGGCTGGCGGGGCCAGGGGCCTGCGCCCGCGCTGCCCGGCGGGCGCGCCGGGAAGCCGCAGAAGGTGCGCACCGTCGTCGTCGACCTGCCCGGGGCCGGCCAGGCCGCCGTGCTCGCCGCGGTTCGGGGCATCAGCCGCTCCGACCCGCTCTACTACCAGGTCAATGCGGCCAACGCCGTCCTCGGCGGCGGTTCGAGCGGCCGGCTGTTCCAGGAGGTGCGGACCAAGCGCGCCTTGTCCTACGGCGCCTATAGCGGGATGCCGGCCCGGCTCGACGCGGGCCTGCTCACCGCCAGCGGCCAGACCAAGAACGAGACGGCGGCCGAGGTCGCCAAGGTCTTCCTGGACGAGCTCGACCGGCTCGGGAAGCAGCCGCTCGAACGCCAGGAGGTGCTGAACCGGATCGCCTTCCTCACCGGCGCCTTCAACCGGCAGGCCGAGACCAGCGGCGGCCTTGGCGGGATGCTCGCAAGCCTTCTCCAGCAGGGCATGCCTCCGTCCGAGGTCGCGCGATTCGTGACCAACATGGAGGGAGTGACTCCCGAGGCCGCCTCGGCCGCGGCGGCCCGGCTGGTCGGCTCCGACCGGGCGACGCTGGTGATCGTCGGCGATTCGTCGAAGTTCATCGACAAGCTCCGGGCGGTGCGTCCGGACGTGGAGGTGATCCGGTTCGACGAGCTCGACCTCGACTCGCCGACTTTGCGCAAGGCGGGGTGACGTCTCCTCAACCGTCATCCCGGGTCGGCCCCGTTAAGGCGCCGATCATCGCATTGCTCCTAGGCTGGCCTTCCATCCCAGCTTAGGGTCCGCTCATGCGCCTGTTCCTGATCCCGTCCGCCATCCTGCTGCTGCTCCCCGGCTGCATCGCCCAGACCGCCGTGGACACGGCCGTCAGCGTCGCGACGCTTCCGGTGAAGGTCGCCTCGGCGGGGGTCGACGCGGTCGTCACCACCCAGGCCGAGGCCGACCGGAAGCGCGGCCGCCAGATCCGCCGCCAGGAAGAATGTATCGGCAAGGAAGAACGCAAGGCCCGAAAGCAGGGCCGCGAGCCCGACTACGACCGGTGCGAGGAGAAGAAATAGCCCGTCGCCCCAGCGGAGGCTGGGGCCCCAGGGGGTGAAGGGCGCTATCGGATATGGAGCCCTCCACGACCGGCGGTGCCTTTCACCCGCCGGGGTCCCAGCCTTCGCTGGGACGACGTGCCTTGGTTCAGGCCAGGATCGATCTCGCCGCTTCCACCGTCTTTTCCGCATCGGCACGGGGCGGGATCGTCACGCCCTTCCGAACCGCCGGCCGCTGCGCGATCG
>DASVUW010000484.1:0-9300 GCA_036386845.1 Allosphingosinicella sp.
GAGCCGCTGGATTGCTTCGCTACGCTCGCAATGACGGGGGATCAGGCCGGCGGGCTTCCGCGAAGGACACCAGCCGCCGCTTTTGCTCGTCCCACAATACCAGGCGGACGGCGCCGAAGCTTTGTCCGAGAGTCAGCCGGCTGCACCTTGCGAGCATCGGGATTTCCCGAAGGACCTCGGGCAGCCGGTAGAAGGGGATCCGGCTTGCGAGGTGGTGGACGTGGTGGACCCCGATATTGGCGCTGAACCATCGCAATATCGGCGGCAAGTCGTAATGCGAGCTGCCGTGCAGCGCCGAGGCGTGGAAGGACCAGTCGTCGCTTCGATCCCAGTGGGTATGCTCGAACTGATGCTGCACATAGAAGAACCACACTCCGAGCGACGCCGCCACAAGGGTGATCGGCAGATGGACGAGGAGGAAGAGCTTCAGACCCATCGCCCAGATCAGGCCCCCGGCGACGGCGGCGAAGCTAAGGTTCGTTCCCATCGCGCTCAGCCACGGCCTCCACCCTTCCCGCATCATCCCGATCGGAAGGCGGTGTCGAAGCAGGAATAGATAGGCCGGGCCGATCCCGAACAGGACGACCGGGTGCCGGTACAGGCGGTAGAGGAAGCGGCGAGTGCGCGAGAGGGCCCGGAATTCCGCCACCGTCAGCGTGTCGACATCGCCGACTCCGCGGGCGTCGAGATTTCCGGTGCTCGCATGGTGGATGGCATGGGACCGGCGCCAGTAATCGTAGGGCGTCAGGGTCAGGACTCCGAGGACCCGGCCGATCCAGTCGTTCGCCGCCCTTCGCCGGAAGAAGGCGCCGTGGCCGCAATCGTGCTGGATCAGGAAAAGCCTGAGCAGAAGGGCGCCGGCAGGAACGGCGAGCAGGATGCCGATCGCATACCCTCTGTCCAGAGCCCCCCAGGTCATCAGCCACAGGAGGGCGAAAGGCGTGGCCGTGACGGCGATCTCGAAGACGCTTCGGCCGTGGCGTGGCTCGCGGAACGGAGTGACCTCCTTCAGCAGGGCGCGCGGGTCTAGTCCCGGTTGGCGGGGGAGCGGTGCGTGCAATTTGGGGCTTTCAGATCGAGGTTCGAATGAACAACGCCGCGGCGGCTCAGAAGCTGCAAGCAAATTTTCGCCGGCGGGGCAGTAACTTGGACTTGATCGCTTGAGGTTGATCCATTCCATCGACGCAACCCCGGCGAAAGCCGCCGAAAGCTACCCGGGGCGTGCCCGAAGCCCGCTGGATTGCCGCGTCGATTCACGCCTCGCCATGACGTAAACCATGATCTGGATCAAGCCATTCCCCCCTCCCCGGGGGATCGTCCCGCGAAATAGTCGAAGCGTGGATAGAGCTTACACATTTTTCCGAAGCTGCGGGAGTAGAGAGTGAGCGCGAATGCGGCTAACACCCGCTTCGATTATCGAAGCATGCTAAGGCCGGATCGGCCCTGAATTCCGTCGAATCGTCCACCCCGGCCCCATGCTCCACGCTCGCCTCGCGCGCACCCCCCGGGCAAGCGACCCGGCGGCGACTCTTCAGCGGCTCACGGCACCCGCCTTCCCCGCCGCGGCGCTCTACGGTAGCCGGATCGCCAAGTTCAACAGCGAAGCGCCCGCCGCCCGGCCGCCAGAGCGGGCCCTGCCCTCTGGAAGGCCTCTCACTTCGTCGCTCAGAGCTTTAGACGAGCAGGACGCCGCTATGGGGCCGGGTTCGTCGTCAATCAGCGCCGGATAACGTGGAATTTACCGACGACTCTTTCCTGATGGGGCGCCGCCTCATGCGAGGCTGAACGTCCAGTCGGAGGTCGAGTCGTAGAGAGATTTTTGCGGCTTGACCGAGATGTGGACGTGCTTGTCGTGCGGATTGGTGCCCGTATAGGGCCGCCACGTCCACGCCGCGGCGGCGCCGATCGGCGAGGAATTGGCGATCCGCCGGTTCCAAATGATGTATTTGATCCTGGAATCGCGCGCCGCCTGGAGCGAGGCGGCAAGTTTGCCGGCATCGCATCCGCGGGCTGGATCATGGGTGATGTCCATCGCGGTCACTACGCCTCGGGCGCCTTCGCGAACGTGCGGGTTGTGATCCGAATTGGCGAAGCCCTTCTTCAAATGATTGTCGTCGCCGATCGTCCCGTCGCTCAGCCTGTTTCGGCCCGGCGCCGCCGCGTTGATCTGCCGACGCAGAGTCAGCAGGCACTCGGCGACCCGCCAGGGAATGCCCTCCAGCGATTCCTCGTCGACTCCTTCGGTAACGGCGGCGATGTCGTCAGGATCGCCGTGGAAATCCATACCCTCGCCTTCGCCGCCTGAAGAACCGGCACGCGGCTCCTGGTAGTCCTCGTCCTGATTTGCTTCGTCTTCGGCCATTTTTTCGACTCCCGATTCGAACTCGAACAGACTGGCGTCTACCGTGTCGTTTCGCAACGCCTTCCGCTCATCTGCATTGACTCTCGTCGCACTGAGAGTCAGCATCCGAGGCGGGGGGGACGGGCCATGGGCGATGAAATGGGCACGGCCGAAGGCGGCAGCGGCGATCGCTGGCGCCGCCGCCTTCACATCCCCGCCGGACGCGCGCAAGCGGTATCCGACCTCGAAAGCGTCGAGCTCGAAGGGATAGAGCCGGCCGCCCCGGCGCCCTCCGCGGAGCAAAGGATCGAGCAGGCTCGCGAGGAGATGCGACGGATCGTGATGGACCGGCTCGGCGGCGACGCCGCTTTGCTTGCGGGAGTCGACTCGCTGCGCCTGACCGGCGAGGAGGCGGTGCAGCTGCTTCGCGACGGCGAGGCCGAGATCGACGAGGACCAAGCCGTCGCGCTCGAGGTCATCGTAGCGTTCGACGGGACACGGCCCTCCTTCCTGATCCGCAACGGCGAGATCGACCTCGAATCATCGCTCACCTCACCGGAGTGGCGCACCACGCTCGAGCCCAGATTGAACGGACTCGCCGATGCCGCCGCCTGTGTCGGCCGCGTCGAGATGGACAACCGGCATATCGGCACCGCCTTTCTGATCTCGCCGACTCTCGCCTTGACCAACCGCCACGTGGTCCAGGCGATCGCGGACTTCGGAGTCGATCCTCCGGACCTGCTCGGGCAATGCTTTCTCGATTTCGGGCGCGAGCATCAGGGCCGCGACAGCCATGACCGGCGCCGGATACGCGCGATCCTCGGTGCGGGCACCCGCCAGATCGTCAACCCGATCGACCATTCGAAATTCGACGCCGCGCTGATCGAGGTGACTCCCTCGACGCTCACGGGCGAAGCGGCGGACCGCCATCTCACTCTGTCGAACGGGACCGGAGGTCTCCCCACTGGCGGGCTCGCCGCTGCGATCGGCTACCCGGCCTCTTGGCGGACCTATGTGCCGGCGGCGCTGCGGACCCGATACGAGGAAGTGCTAGAGCAGCTGCTCGCCGGCGACGGCGGCACCAAGCGCTTCGCGCCCGGCGAAACAGGCGGCATGGCCCCCGACCCGCCCGGCTGGACCGGCAGGCACGACGCAACGACCCTCAACGGGAATTCCGGATCACCGATGCTGCTCCTGAAGGGCGAGGCGATCGAGACGGTGGGACTCCATTATGGGGGGCAGTGGGCCGGGGACCGGGTCAATTGGGCGCACATGCTGGCCAAATGCCGCGACGCGAAATTCCGCGGCGACGGCGCGACCTTCGCCACGGTGCTGGCCGAGCGAGGCGTGGCAGGCTGAGGGGGGAAGGATGAGATGGGGCTGCTGCCGTTCGACAGGATCGTCGAGGTCCAGCAACTGGCCGTCAAGAGCGGGTTAGCCTCGAGGCGTTCCACTTTGCTCGCCGGGCTTCCGGAAGCCTATGTGGCCGGGCTCGAGACTACCCCTCTTCCCGCCGACCAGCTGCTTCTCGACTTGGCTGCAATGAACGACGCCCCATCGATCCTCGGCGGCGTCACGCCGCTTCACCGCTGGCTGGTGACGGCAAGCGCGTTGAGCTCTGCCTTCCCCGACCGGCAGCGTTTCTACGGCGATCTCGCCGACGAGGCCGCGCTTGCAGCGCTCACAGCCCGCGAGGCGCCGGCTCCGGAGGTTTCCCCGGTCGAAGACAAGCAGCTTCCCGAGCGGATCATCTTTCGCAACGACCTGCTGCCGGCCTCGTTCGTCGCAGGCGCGGTAGCGATCGGACCGTCGGTCGCGCGCCTGGTCATGCCCCAGATCGATGGCGGCGAGGCCCGGCTTCAGTTTCCGACCCAAGAGCCGCGAGTCTCATACGGCACCGCCTGGGTCATCGGCCCGAGCCACCTGATCACCTGCTTCCACGTCGCCCAGGCGCGGGCCGAAGGGGAGGAGAAGCCGACACTCGACGACATACGGCTCCAATGCGCCGCGGCGACTGCCGAGTTCGACTATGTCACCCTCGGCGGCCAGACTGCCGACGTAAAGATCGAGGGGCTCGTCACCTTCGATGCGCGGCTCGATTATGCGGTCCTGAAGACGCGCGAGCCGATTGCGCGCGCCTCCCTGCCCCTGCTCGAGGCCCCGCTCGTATTCGAGCCCGGCGATCCCTTCCCGGTCAACGTCGTCCAGCATCCAGCCGGGGCGCCGCGCCAATATGGGATACGCAATAACAGCGCGGCGGCCCTCAGCGGCATCGATCTTGCTTATTATACCGACACCGCGGGTGGCTCGTCGGGATCGCCGGTCTGTGACGATCTCTGGCGGGTCATCGCCATCCACAAGGCCTCTACGCTGAGTTTCGGCAAGCTGAACTTTCAGGGGAAGGAGACGGTCTGGGTCAATGTCGGAACGCCGATCCGCGAGATAATCGACGACCTGCGCAATCGGGAAAAGGGTTTGTGGGACTCCATGGGAGTGAAGCTGGTATGAGGCGCTCACGGCCACTCGCTGCAATTCGTCGCGGGTTGCTTCGGTGCGCCGGGGGGACGCGTTCATGACCCTTCTCACCCAAGACCGGATCGAGGAGATCTATACCCGCGCGCTGAACCGCGACCTTGCCGACCGGCGCGACACTCTGCTGACGGGCCTCGGTCACGCCTTCGTCGCGAGCCTGGAGACGAGCCGCATTCCCGCCGACCAGATGCTCCTGGATCTGAACGATCTCAACGTCCGGGTGCGGCCGGTGGAGGGCGTGCTTCCGCTCGCGCGATGGCTGCGTTCGGCCGGCAGGATTCTCGATATCTCCCATCCGCCCGACTCCGCCTTCTTCAACGGAGTGGCCGACCTTCTCGTCGTCCCAGCCGAGCTGAGCATCAAGGAGGTCGCGCAGGATGCGCAGGACGCCTTGCTGTCCGTGCGCAGCGCAGGCGCCGCCGGAGGCTGGCTTCCGAAAGCGCTGGCCGCCGCGCGCGAAGACCTTGCAACCCTGCTCGACCAGCTGGTGCTGCTCGGGGTCCGCAAACAGTTCCACGATACATTGCACCGGGTGCAGATGGAGCGCCTGCAGTCCATCCAGGCCCAGGTCAATCGGGACACCTTCAACGATCCGCGGCAGCGCAACGCACTGGTTCGCGAAGTGAACGCGCTGAGCATGCCGGTCGCCGAAATCCGTTCGGACTTCGAAGTGCTTCCAGAGGACGAGCCGGGAATCCCGGGGCCTCGCGCCGAGGAATCGACCTGGATCGAGGGCCTGGACGGCATTCGCAGCCGGATGGTCGACGCCCTGAAGCCCGGGGGCACGTTCGAAGACCTGTCGGACGGGCTTCGCGATCTTCGCCAGACGATCAAGGCGAGCATGAGCCGCCTCAACCTCGCCCTTTCGGACTCGTCGAGGATTCTGCGGATCACCGAGCTCGCGGACCGGCTTCGCGAGGTGGCACTGCAGGCGGAGATGCCCGCAGATCCCAATGCCGTGCGCCTCCGCCGCACCGCCACGCGGCTCATGGACCTGCGGCAGGAGATCGAGGCGCTGGTCAGGGTCCACGACCAATGGCAACGGATCGACGACGCCTTGTGGCAGGTCGAGGACAGCCTCGTCTTCAATTCCGAGCGCCCGAGCGTGCTGCTGAGCGTCGCCATCTTGTGGCCGACCGTCGTCAAGGGCGTCATCGGGATCGCCGGGGCGCCGCCCGAGCCGTGGCTCGAGGAGACGATAACGCTCCGCATTGCCTTCGAGGAGTCTTGCCCCATGCCGATCAAGCCCCCGGTGGAGAAGGAGGCCCGGGACGCCTTCTCCGGATTCACGCGTGCGACTCGCCAGCAATTTTTCGAGCTGGACACGCGCCTCAGGCTCCAGTGCACGAAACTGGTCGGGATCGCGCGGCCGCTTCGCGACATGGTTCGCGTGCCATGAGCGATACACCCGCCGTCGAGCGGCCAGGTGGCAGCTTCACCTCGCTCACCGAGCTCCAGGACGAGCATCTGCGGCTGCTGGAGGCGTCGGACGCGCTCGACGCGCGCCTGCGCCCGATGCTCGTTGGGGAAGAGCCCGAAGCGGCGGATGCCCAGGCGGCGCGGCGCGAGCTGCTTCTGCTGCGGCGGCGGGCGATGGCCTTCGTCCGGCGCGCCCGCTCGTGCGGCGAGCGGCTCGACGAATCGGGCGACCGAGCCATCGCCCAGGGCGCGCTTGATTTCTGGCACATCCGGCTTGCCTATATGCTTCGCGATGCGGAGCGGCTGCGCGAGATCGAGGGCCGCCCGGCCCGGCACCGGCCGACGCCGCTTGGCCGGCGGCCGATGCTCGCGGAGTTTGACGAAGCCTCCGCGCCGGAGCTGAGCGAGGATCAATGCCCGTTCGTGGGCCTCAGCGCGTTCGACGAGAAGCAGGCGCGCGAGGGTTCCTATTGTGGCCGAGAGGAAGCGGTCTCCCAGCTTCTCCAGCGGGTTCTCGCGCAGCGCCTGACCATCGTCTACGGACCGTCGGGAAGCGGCAAGTCGTCCCTGGTCCTGGCGGGGCTCGTGCCCGCCTTGCGTGCCGCGCCGGGCGGCGAGACGCTGACCGTCTGGCCGGTCGTGGCGCCCGGCGCCGACCCGATCGGCGCCCTGCTCCAGTCGGTTCGGCCCGCTGGGCAGGAGGCGCCTCCCTGGGTCGCGGCGGGCCGCGCCGCGCTGGGCGCCGATCCCGCTTCGCTGGGGGACCTTGCGGTCGCCGCCTCGGGCGGGGGGCCGGGCCTGTTGATCGTCGATCAGGCCGAGGAGTTGGTTTTGATGGGCTCCGAGACGGCGGACCGCGAGGCGTTCGCCGCGGCGGTCGCCGCGCTGGCCACCACGGCGCAGCCCGAGCATCGCGTGATCGTCGTCGCGCGCGAGGATTTCGTCGGCCGCCTGCTCCAGATACCGGCACTCGCCGCGCTGCCCCAGGAGGCGGCCATTGCCTTCCGTCCCAAGCCTATGACTCCGGCCGAGCTCAGGCTCGCGATCGAGGGACCGGCGCGCAAGCCCGGCCTCAAATTCGCGCCCGGCATCGTCGACGACCTGGTTCGCGAGGTCGCCGACGATCCCGCCGCTTTGCCCCTTCTCCAATTCACCCTCATGCAATTGTGGAAGCGGCGACGGCGCAATCTGATCCATCGCGAGGCTTATGAAGCTGTCGGCCGCCCGGGCGAAGCGCTCGGTCGGGTCGCCGAGAGAGTTTATGAGGAGCTTGGCTCGGTCCAGAATCAGCAGGGGGCGCAGGAGATCTTCCTCACCCTCGTGGTCCCCGGAGTCGGCAACGAGGTGGTCCGCCGCCGGGTCCGGCTCGAGACGCTTCACGCTCTGCGCGACCCGACCCTTATCGACCGGGTGATCAAGCCGTTCGTCGAGGCGGGCCTCGTCCGTCGAACCGAGGGGGCCGAGCGCGGCGACGATCGCTACGAGGTGATGCACGAGGCGCTGCTTCGCAACTGGCCGCGTCTCGGGCAGTGGGTGCGGGACGTCCGAGACCAGGAGCAGGATCATCTGCTCGTCCTCAACAGCGCCCGGATCTGGGACAAGAAGGGCCGCAGCGCCGACCATCTCGCGGTCGGCGACGCCATCGCTCATGCCGATCGATATGCGGGCAAGGACGAGCTGATCGCGGCCTATGTGGCGGCGAGTCGGTCGGCGGAAGCGACGAAGGCCGGTACGGAGACCTGGCGGCGGCGCAAGGTCGCGGGTGGGGGCTCCACCCTGCTCGGGATGCTCGTCATAGCGGCTGGATTTGGTTGGATGTCCAGTGCGCGGGAGGAAACCAGCGTCGAGGACGTCGACTTCCTCCAGAATGCGCTCCAGACCCAATTGACCGCGACCGAAGCGGAGCCGGAAAAGATAGTGCCGGTGCAGCAGCTCCAGCATCGCGCCGCCTCGCTTTTCGGTCCCGGCAACACGGGTTGGCTCTGGGTCGGCTCCGAACAGACGCCGATGCTTCAGCACGCGAAGTCCTTGAAGCCGGTTGCCCCTTCCGCCCTTCGCGTCAGCGAAGGCTATCGTCCCCGGCTCGATATCAGCTTGCGAAGCGGTCTGCCGGACGAGGATTATGTCTCGGCGCCGAGCATCGGCTACGCCCCCCGAGGCGCGCTGCTCGTCTTGCTCGAGACGAGCGCCCCTTACGAGCGCTCGTCCGGCAATCAATATTGGGCGCGCGTGCGTATGGTGCCGCGGGTCTACATCCAGTCGGTCGTGGGAACCGGCGAGCGAGCCAAAGCCCTGCGGGACGGGCTGACCGCGGCCGGTTTCGAAGTGCCGCCCACCGAGCTTCTGCCATCGGCGGCGGGAAAATCCGAAGTGCGCTACTTCTTCGACCAGGATCTGCGTCCGGCGAAGATGGTGGCGAATGAGGCAAGCCGTCTTCTCGCCGGGCGCAGGGTAGGAGTAGTAAAATCCAGCGGTGCGACCGTGTCCAACAACCTGGAAGTCTGGGTCGACCTGTCGCAGGACGTGCCCGTGCGGAACTGAGGAAAACTAATGGCCGAACCCCAAGCGAATCCGACCGAAGACGAGAATGCGGCCGCCCAGGAGGAGGGGGAGGCCGCGGCGGCGGAGCCCGGCCCGTCGTCCGGAGGGACGGCGGGAATAGAGGTCCACCTCGTCAGCCTTGCCGCGGCGCGCTCGGTCGCCGCCGCGATCGCCCGCCGCTGCCGCAGGGCGCTCGGCAAGCCGGAACGGGCGCCGGAAGGCGAGGCGCCTTCGCCGATCATTCTTCTCGGCGGTTCCGCCGTGGCCGCGGCGGCAAGCGTTCGGATGCTCAATGCGGAACTCGACGCGCTAGCCACCGTCCTTGGCGCCATCCAGCCCGAGGCCGACCAAACTCTCGAGGCCCTTGAGTGGCCTAGGCTCGATTCGGAGTTCCGCGACAATTTGAAGTCGATCACGGATGCGGTGACCGAGCTCGGAGTGGAGGAGAGCTTCGAGCGGCAGGCCAC
>DASVUW010000485.1:0-8432 GCA_036386845.1 Allosphingosinicella sp.
CAGCGCGAAGCCAGCGCGGGTGAGAAGGTCCCCGGCGGCCCTGACGTCAATCTGCGGATGGACTCGCGGCGAGGCGCCCCCTTCGACGGAGTCCGCCGCGAGCATCGCCCGCCTGAGCCGGCCGAGGCTTCCAGCGCCGGCGAACGCGCCGAGGAACAGCCCATCCGGCTTCAGCGCCCGTCGAATCAGAAGCAGAGCCCCGGGCAGGTCGTTTACGCCGTCGAGGGCGCCGACGGACACGACGAGGTCGAAGACTCCGTCGGCAAAGGGCAAGCGGTCCTCGTCTCCCTGGACCCCGCCCGACGCCCGGGCGAAAGCGCCGCTGCAGTCGAACGGAGTCACGTCGAGGCCCCGCTCGCGAAGGCGCCGGGTCAGGTAGCCGCCCGCGCAGCCCAGATCGAGCGCGTGGCGGAAGTCCCGTTTGACGAAATCGAGCCGCTCGATCAGTTCGTCGGACGCCAGCCGGTGCAGGTAATCGGCCTGCGCGAACCGGCCCGCCGCCCGATCGCGCCGCACTCGCCGAAGCCGCCGGTCGAAGGGAACGTCCTGGCCCATGGCGCTGCGTTAGAGCGGTGGCGAAGCGCCGTCATTCTGATTCCCGTCATTCCGGCGAAGGCCGGAATCCATGAACAGCTTGGTTCGAGGTCCCGCAGGTCCGTGTTCATGGATCCCGGATCAAGTCCGGGATGACGATAGTGTCGGACCCTGACGCCGGGACCGGGGCTCAGCCCTTCCGGCTGAGCTTCAGGATATAGCCCTTGCCGGCCTTGAGGTCGCTTTGCACGGACAGATAGAGGGCCCCGCTCTCGTCGGCGGCGATGCCCTGGATGTTGGCGAAGGCGCCGCCGAAGACGGCGACGACGTTCAGGCCGTCGTCGGGCGCGTATCGGAACAGCTTGCCGTTGGCGCTGTCGGTGATGAAGAGGGCGCCACCCGCGAAATGCAGGGACTCGGGCGAGAAGCCGGCGCGATCCGCGATCGCGCGGTGAAGCTTGCCGTCGGCGCGGAGCAAATAGAGGACGTTGTCGCGGTTGTCGGCGATGTAGAGGTTCCCCGAACCGTCGAAGGCGAAGCTTTCGGGTTTGGCGATCTTCTTCTCCGGGCCGACCAGCACCGAAAGCGTGCCGTCCGGCGCAACCTTCATCACCCGGTGTCCGGACCCGTCCCCGATCACCAGGTCCCCGGTGGGGGAGAGACCGAGCCCCTCCGTCGACGGCAGGCCGCCGCCGGGCTCGACCAAGGCTGAGGTTCGGCCCGCCGGGTCGGTCCGCCACAGGCCGCCGCGAGCGTCGTCGGTGAAGTAAACATTGCCGGCGGAATCGCGCACCAGATCTTCCGGCGAGGCGAGGCCCGCGCCCGCGTCGGCCAGGATCGCGGGCCGGGCCCCCGGGCGCCAGGCGCGGACCGCCGAGCCGCCTTCGTCGGCGACGTACAGCGTTCCGCCGGCCCAGTGCAGGCCATCCGGCGAGGAAAAGCCGTCCTTCTCGCTCGCCAACAGCTGCGCGCTCCAGCCCGGCTCTACGGTGAGGACCATCGCTTCCTGGTCGAGCTTGGCGCAGCCGGCCAGAGCCAGCGCAAGGGCGCAAAGGGCCAGCCGGCACATTCTCTCAGCTCCCCGCGACATGATCGACTATCTCTTCCCCCGTCCCCGCGAGGTCGCGGGCGTTGGTGAGGACGTTCGTCGATTCGAAGGCGACGAAGAAGAGCAGGGCCGCCGCGAGCGCCTCGTGCCGGAGAGTCCAGCCGGCCAGCGGCTCCAGCGCCCAATTACTTGTCCGGCGGGCAACGAACTGCAAGGAGAGAAGGACGGCAGCTCCGATGCCGGCTCCTGCGGCGATGTCGAGCGGCGAGTGCATTCCGGTAACGATCCGCGGAAGCAGGATCGCCGCACTCGTCCAGCCGAGCGCCACCGCACCCGCCCGCCGGGAGGCGAGGAAGATCCCTAGCGACAGGGCGAAGAAAAAGCCGGCATGGTCGCTCGGAAAGGAGCCGAGGTCGTTCTGCTCGATCTCCCCGCGCTTCAAGGCCCGATAGCGGTTGCTCACACCGCCATTGAGCGGCTCCCGGTAGGCCAGCTTCCCGGTCTCGACCAGCTGGCCGTCCTCCAGATGCCAGGCCTGCTGGGCATGGACGAAGGGCCTCGGCTGGAAGAAGCCGTCGGCGATCGTCTTGGTCGCCGCCATCACGAAGAGCAGCGACGCGACGGTGACGAAAAGCGTGGAGCGGCGGCGGCGGGTCTCGGCCTCGTCGCCGCCCGACCACCAGGCGTAGACGAAGCAGGCGCCGATGGGTCCCGCCTTTACCAGATTGTTGTCGAGCGGGAGGGAGATCAGGGTGTCGAGCAGCCAGGAGCGGCCGGCCAGGCCGTTGAGCAGGAGATAGAGCCAGTCGCTGAGGCGGACGATCGGGTCCACGGCTCAGGCCTCTCCGGCCGCGGGCCGCCGGAAGCGCTGCCGCATCTCGCCGGCGAAATTGATCGCTTCCCGCTCGCCCCCCGGCGGCCGTCCGCTCGCCCACCACAGGCCGATGAGGAAGAGGGGGTAGGCGACGGTCCCGATGGCCACCCCGCCCGCCAGGTCGATGATCGAGCTTCCGCTGTCGGGCCCGAGCAGCCGGACGGCCGCCGCCATCGCGGCTGCGGCCGCGAACGGCCGGAAGACGTGGAGCCCGAGCGCGAAGGGGTTCTGCTTCGAATAGCGGGCGATGACGGCGATCCCGCTTGCGAGGACGAGGAAGTTGGCCGCGAAGGCGGCCAGGGCCACCGTCATGGCGTCGGGCCGAAGCCAGGCGGCGCCGGCGACGGTGATGGTCAGGCAGAGCGCCCCGCCGCCCGACATATAGGCCGCACGCCGGGCGAAGCCGGCCGCCTGGAGCGACGAGGCGATCACCTTGTAGACCGCATAGAAGGCCGAATAGACGGCGACGATCTCCATGAAGGGCGCAGCCGCCTTCCATTCCGCACCGAGCAGCAGGTGGATCGCGGGTTCCGCGGTCGCGGCGAGGCCGAAGCCCATCGGCGCCGCGATCATCGCATAGACGCCCAGGATCTGCGCCGTGGTCAGCGGCGCCAGAGGCTCGTCGGTTCGGGCGACGGTGACGAAGGTGACCCGGTTGAGGGCCGTCGCGATTTCCTGCGTGAAGATTTCCGACAGGTCCTTCGACACCGAATAGAGGCCGATCACATGCGGACTGCTGAATCGGCCCATGACCAGGCGCTCGATCTGCATCTGCACCGTCTGGGTGACGGCATGGACGAAGATCCACAGCGACGTGCCGAGCAGCTCGGCCCGCCGCTTCAGGGAGAAGCGGGGCCGAAACGGGTGGGCGACATAGGTGGCGATCGCGTAGAAGCTGCTCTGGGCGACCATTCCGACCACAAGCGCCCAGTAATTGCGGAACCAGAAGGCCGCGCCGATCGTGACGACGAAGGCCGCCAGGCGCGAGCCGATCCGCATCCTGAGGTCGCGGCCGAAGGCGAGCTGCCGGTCGAACTCGACGACCCCGATATTGGCGAGCCCCAGCACCAGGAAGCGCACGGACAGAACCGCCAGCACCGCGGTTAGAGCGGGCTGGCCGTACAGGTAGCCCACCAGAGGGGCGGTCGCGAGGGCGAGCAGGCCCATGGTCCCGAACACGATCAGCTGAATCGTCCAGGCGGTGTCGAGATGCTCGCGGTCCCATTCCTTGATCCGGAGCAAGGCCTGCCACAGGCCCACCGCCCCGAGCAGCTCGACCAGCGCCAGAGCCGCCACGGCCAGGCCCATGATCCCGAAATCCTCAGGGTGAAGCAGCCGGGCGAGGATGAGGACGGAAATGAGACCGATGAAGCGCATCAGCCATTGCATCGTCACCGCGATGACGGCGCTTCGGTAAAGCGCGTTGCGGGAGGTTGGCTGGCTTGACGCCATTGCTCAGGCCGCCTGCCTGCTCGGCGCGGCGGTATCAGCCGGCGACCTTTGGGGGCGCGGGTGCAGTTCCCGCTCGACGACCCGCGCGAGCCGGGTCAGTGCGGCGGCGATGGCCGGAAACGTCTCCGGCCCCGAGCCGTCGATGCCGGGCAGGATCACCACTTCGGCGGCCAGATCCGGTGACATCTGGCGAAGGCGCCACTCCGTGTCGTCGTCGAGCAGGAGCAGCGCATCGGCGCGCTCGAGATGCCCGATCGACAAAGCCTTCGAGCTGTGCCGAGAGAGATGGACTCCGAATTCCGCCGCCGCCGCCACGGTGGAGGCGAGTGGAAACTCGCCGCGCCTCGGAATGTAGCCCGCGGAGGCGATTTCCACGGGCAACCCGGCCAGCCGAAGCCGGAGGAGCCGCTCGCCGAAGGCGCTCCTGCAGACATTGTCGCGTCCTACCAGGATCAGCCGCAGCGGCCTTCCCTGCGCCCGGTCGGCCAGCCGGCGCACGACGTCCTCGAACCGGATCCGGTTCCGCCGCCGCCGGCCCGGAAGCCGTTTGCGAAGGGCCTGGCGGGCCCGGATTCCAAGCGCCCGGCGCTCCTCTGCCCAGGGCTCGGGATCGTCCGGCGCCCAGCTGTCGGCGATGGCCTGCCGTCGAACCACCATGACTGCCGTCGCGAGGCCCGCCGCGGCCGCCCGAAGCCGTTTGAGGCCGCCCGATTCCTCGATGCGATTGACGACGCGGTCGAACTCCCCGGTGAGGTCCGCCTTTCGGACTCCGGCCCGATAGTCGCCTCGGCCACCGCGGTCGTGAAGCGCGAGATCCCACCAGAGCGCCGGGAAATCGGCGCCGGCAGCCACCGCCAGCGGAAGCGACCCCCAGAAGCGGGGATTGACCTCGAGCAGGACGTGGCGTCCGGAGCGGCGGTCGACGCGGAACTCGAACATCGCCACCCCGTCGAGCCGGGCCGCCTCCGCCAGCGGCCGCACCGCGGCCAGCAAGGCGGGATCGGCCCGCTCGCTCACCCGGTTCGTGCTTGCGCCGGTCTCGGAGCTCTCGTTCAATCGGCGGTGCTGATAGGCGAAGAGGATTCGGCCCTCGCTCGCCAGGACCGACAGGCCGACCCCGACTCCGGGAAAGAAGCTTTCCGCGACGCATCCGTCCCAGGCGCCGGAGCGCAGCTGGCGGTCGAGCTCGGCCGGGTCGCGCACCACGAGCGCCGAGCGCTTGGTGGCGATGTCGCCGAGGGCGTAGGAAGTCCGCGGCTTGAGCACGAGCGGAAGACCGAGCGCTTGCGCGAGCTCCACCGCCTCCTCGCCGCTGCCGAGCAGCCGGCCCCTCGCCACCGCGACCCCATGGCTCTCGGCGAGGGCCCGGGTGTTCGCCTTGTCGCTGAAGATTTCGAGCGCCGCCTCGTTGGCGATTCCGATCCGCTCGCGCCCGAGCGCCTCGGCATGGTGGCGCAGCATGAACAGCCCGCTGTCGCTGGTCGGGATCACCTTGCGGAAGCCGTAATCGGCGATCAGCCGAGCCAGGGCGGACTCCCAGGCCCGCGAATCGAGCGGGTAGGGAGGGAGCCTGTGGGCGGCGGCGATGTAGCGGGACTTCAGCGCCGGCGAAGAGAAATCGGACGGCGCGGCATGAACCTCCACGCCCCGCCGCCCGAGCGATCGGGCGATGGCCAGGAAGGCGCGCAGGTCGTCGCCCAGCAGCAGCACGCGTTCCGGCATTTTCCTCGCTTCGGTCGGTTACTCGGGGCCGCTATGCGCGTAGCCGGGTTCAAATATCCCTAACGCGCAGGGAAGAATTGGCGGTTTCCTTCCCCTCCCTGGAAGGGAGGGGCGGGGGTGGGTAGGCGAGCGTAGCGAGACTGACTTGCGACTCGGAGTTTCGGCCGCCTTCGGCGGACCCACCCCTAGCCCCTCCCTTGCAGGGAGGGCTATCCGGGAAGCGCTCTCTTGCCCCGACCCGCGGCCCGCGTCACACTCGCCTCATGCCCGCCCCAGTCGCTCTTGCCCAGGCCGCGCTTCGCCCGTTGCTCGATTTCGCGCTTCCGCCGCGCTGCCCCGGCTGCGGCGCGATCACCGCCGAGCCGCACCGTTTCTGCCTGGACTGCTGGGGATCGCTCACTTTCCTCGCTGGGCCCTGCTGCGCCTGCTGCGGCATTCCCTTCGCCTATCCGGCCGGGGACGGAGCCCTGTGCGGCCGCTGCCTTGCCGAGCCGCCCCCGTTCGGCCGGCTGCGCGCCGCAGTCGCCTACGGCGAGGTTTCGCGGCGGGTCGTACTGAAGCTCAAATATAGCGGCCGCCCCGGGCTTGCGGAGACCTTTGCCCATTTCATGCTCCGCCACGTCGACCGCGCGGAGAGGGAATCGCTGCTCGTTCCGGTGCCTCTCCATCGGTGGCGGATATGGAAGCGCGGTTACAACCAGGCGGCGCTGATCGCCTCTGCCTTGGCCCGCCGCAGCGGCCTTGCGGCCGAGCTCGACCTGCTCACCCGAACGCGGGCGACGCCGGCGCTCAAGGGTCTCGGCCGCCGTGAGCGGGCGCTGGCCGTGCGCGGCGCCTTCGAGGTTCCGACGGCCGCAAAGACGCGCCTCGCCGGCCGCTCCGTCCTGCTCGTCGACGACGTCTACACCAGCGGCGCCACCGCCGCCGCCTGCGCGCGTGCCCTGAAGCGCGGCGGCGCGGCGTCGGTGGACGTCCTGTGCTGGGCCCGGGTCGTCCACGTCGACGATGCTTGAACCTATCGCCGTCCGCTTTGTTCTCGCTGCGACATGCACATAGCAGGAGCAAATGATGGCCCGCGTTGAGATCTATACCAAGTTCGGCTGCCCCTATTGCGCTCGAGCCAAGCAGCTGCTCGAGCAGAAGGGCGTCGATTACGAGGAATTCGAGATCAATTCGGTCCCCGGCAAGCGCGACGAAATGCTCGGCCGCTCCAATGGCCGCACCACCGTTCCCCAGATATTCATCGACGGCCGGCATGTCGGAGGCTCGGACGATCTCGCCGAGCTGGAGCGCGGCGGCCGGCTCGACCCGATGCTTCAGGGCTCCGACTCGGAGGGCTGATCCGAAAGCGCGCGGCGGCCCCTTTCCGCGAATCGGTGCATCCGCCTTGGGTTCGGGGGTCCCCGCGCCTATAAGCGATTGCCGGCCGCGACGGAGCAGGGGAGGACTGACCTTGGGTTACCCATATTCATCGCCCATGCTCGGCGATCCC
Organism: Allosphingosinicella sp.; assembly: GCA_036386845.1. Lineage (GTDB taxonomy): Bacteria > Pseudomonadota > Alphaproteobacteria > Sphingomonadales > Sphingomonadaceae > Allosphingosinicella. Next base: position 7,123 of record DASVUW010000485.1, read on the forward strand.
GGCGGGTCGGGAGCCGTGGTGGCGGCGGTCCAGTGGCTCCAGAATACCCTGCTCGGGACGGTGGCGACGACCGTGGCCGTGATCTGCGTCGCGACGGTCGGGCTGATGATGCTGTCCGGGCGGGTGGACCTTCGCCGGGGCGCGAGCGTCGTCGTCGGCTGCTTCATCCTCTTCGGGGCTTCGAGCATCGCGGCGGGAATCCGATCGGTCGCCTCGGGGGATTACGTGCCGGCCGCACCGGTTTACGCCCCGCCGGCGGAACGGGTCTATCAGGTGGAGCCCTGGACTCCGCCGCCGCCGCCTCAGACGTACGTGCCCCCGGCCTCCGCGGATCCTTATGCAGGGGCGGCGGTGCCGACTCGGTGATCGGGGCATGATCGTCGCGGGCTCGAGATCCGGAAACGGGCGGCGAGGGGTCTCAGCCTGCTTGACGTGAGCGCCCGCCGCGCCGCACGTGAGGCCGATGACGCGCATCGCCCTCCACCAGTCCCGCACCGGAATCGATCCCGAGGCTAACGCCCGAGCGCTCGTCGCCGCGGTCGAGGAAGCCGCCGCGGGCGGCGCCGCGATCCTGTTCACTCCCGAGATGTCGGGCCTGCTGGACCGCGACCGGCAGCGCGCCGCGGCCAATTTGCGGACGGAGGCAGCCGATCCCGCGCTCGCCTCGGTCAGGGCCGCTTCGGCCCGTACGGGCTTGTGGGTCCATCTCGGCTCGGTGGCCGTCCGGGACGAGGACGGAGGAAAGCTCTACAACCGCGCCTATCTGATCGATGGCGAGGGCGAGGTCCGGGCGACCTACGACAAGCTCCATCTGTTCGACGTCGACCTGCCTACGGGCGAGAGTTGGCGGGAGTCGGCTTCCTACGCTCCCGGCGGCCGCGCCGTCGTCGCGGATTGCCCGGCTGGGCCGCTCGGCCTTTCCATCTGCTACGACCTTCGGTTTCCCGACCTGTATCGGGCGCTTACCGACGCGGGAGCCCAGATGCTCGCGATACCGGCCGCCTTCACGGTCCCGACGGGCCGGGCGCACTGGCACATCCTGATGCGAGCCCGGGCGATCGAGGCCGGCGCCTTCGTCGTCGCCGCAGCGCAGTGGGGCCGCCATGAAGACGGGCGCGAGACTTTCGGCCACAGTCTCGTCGTCGGCCCCTGGGGCGAGGTCCTGCTCGACATGGGGGAGGGGGAGGGCGTTGGGTTCGCCGACATCGACCTTGCCGAGGTCGAGGCCGTCCGCGCCCGGCTCCCGGCGCTTCGCCATCGCCGCGCCATTCCACCGGTAACCCGCGCCCGGTGATAGTCTTCGACCTCAA
>DASVUW010000486.1:0-7359 GCA_036386845.1 Allosphingosinicella sp.
TAAAGTCTCGCTTCGCTCGCCTACCCACCCCTCACCCCTCCCTTTCAGGGAGGGGACGTGGTCAGCCGATCCAGGCGGCCACTTCCGCGGCGACCTGGTTGGCCGCCTGGTTGAGCGCCGCCGGAGCGCTGGCCGCGTCGAGGGCGGCGACCGGCACCCGCGCCTCGAAGCGCCGGGTCTCCACCGAATCCTTGCCGCGCGAAACGGCGGCGTCGTAGACCAGCACCGCCTCCATCCGGTCGGCGTCCAGTCCGAAGGTCTGGAGGGTTCCGGTCAGCCGCTGGCCGGGATCGAAGGTGAATTGCTTCGGATCGAGGACGACCCGGCCCGTCTTCGCCGCGATCGTCTCGGAGACCAGGCGGGCGAAGAGGATGGTCGGGACCTCGACCCATTGCGCGTCCTTGACGTAGGCGACCTGGGTCGTCCCGGTGCGCACCGGCACCCGCGGCGTGTTGAGCTCCGCCGGAGCCGTCGGCGGGACGACCGTGATCGCCTCCGTCGCCGGAGCGGTCCGGCCGGTCGCCGCGATCTGGGCGTCGGAGGTCAGCCGCATCAGCACCGGCGGCACCTTCGGGCCGAAGCTGAGGCAGCCCGACACCGCGAGCGCGGCGGCGAGGACGAGAAAGGGGCGGGTCTGTCTCATTGTTTCCTCGGCTTGTAGTCGGGCAGCTTCGAGCCGCCGATGATTCCGCCCGCACCCTGCGTGTTGAGCCGCTGGGCGACGGCGTTCAGCGAATCGGACATTTCCCTCAGGTCGCGGACGAGCTGGCCGACCTCGGGAATGGTCTGCTTGGAGAAAGCCTGGAGGCCCGGCCGGGCGTCGCTCAGAGTCGCGTCGAGAGTGCCCATGCTGGTCTCGGCCGCCCGGATGGTTTGCCTCAGGTCGCCCAGCATCGGCCGGACGTCGCGGGCCAGGGTCCGGTCGGCCGTGTCGGCGAGCTGGCCCATTTCCTGGGCGGCGACCCCGGTCTGGCGGATGGCGATCCGAGCCTCGGCCAGCGTGGCCGCGATCTCATCCGAACGCTCAGCGAGATTGCGGCTGATCGTCTGGACGTTCTCGAGGATGGCGGCGATCGAATTCTGGTTGCGGTCGCCGAGAAGCTCGGTGAGCCGCGCGGTCAGGGTCGACACCCGCTCCAGGAGCTCGGGCGCGCTGCTCAGCAGCTGGCCGAGCGCACCCGGCTTGGTCGGAATGAGCGGCACCCCGAACGGGCATTGCGACTCCGGGTTGACCTCCGGGCATTCGATCGGGCGGCCGACCCCGGCGCGCTTGCGCGGATCGCGCTCCGGCGGATCGAGCTGGATCGACGCTATCCCGGTGAAGGTCGCCTTCATCGTCGCCGTGGTTCCGACGATGACGGGGGTCTCGTCGTCGACCGAGATCCGGATGCGGACGAATTGCGGCGTATTCGGCATCAGGTTGATCGATTCGACCTGACCGACCGGAACGCCCGAGAAGGTGACGGCGCTGCCCTTGGCGAGTCCTTCGACCGCCTGGCTGAACAGGATGTCGTATTTCTTGTCCTGGTCGCCGCCGGCCTGGCTCAGCCAGACCACGAAGAGCACGACGGCCACCAGCATTCCGAGGACGACGGCGCCTACTAGGATATGGTTCGAGCGGGTTTCCATTATCTCTCAGTGCCCCCGTTCGTTTCGCCGGTCCGTGCTTCTTCGGCTTCCATGGCCTCCTCGGCCGCCCGGCCGCGCGGACCTCTGAAATACTCTTGAATCCATTCGTGGTCCAAAGCCAGCAATTCCGGAATAGTGCCGACCGCGATCACCTTCTTGTCGGCGAGCACCGCGACACGGTCGCAGATCGTGTAGAGCGTGTCGAGATCGTGGGTGATCAGGAAGACGGTGAGGCCGAGCCGCTCGCGAAGATCAACGATCAGCTGGTCGAAGGCGGCGGCGCCGATCGGATCGAGGCCCGCCGTCGGCTCGTCGAGGAAGAGCAGGTCCGGATCGAGGGCGAGGGCCCGGGCGATCCCCGCCCGCTTCTTCATTCCGCCCGAAAGCTCCGCGGGATATTTGGGCCCGGCGTCCGAGGGCAGGCCGACCATCACGATCTTGTAGGCCGCGATCTCGTCGAGGAGTTTCTCGGAGAGGCGCGGATAGAATTCCCGAAGCGGCACCTGGACGTTCTCGGCAACGGTGAGGGTCGAGAACAAGGCCGCGCCCTGGAACAATATCCCCCAGCGCTTGCGGATGCCCTGCAGCTGTGCGTCGTCGCGGTCGAGCATCGGCTCCCCGAAGACCCGCACCTCCCCCGCGTCGGGGCGCTGGAGGCCGATGATCGATCGCATCATCACCGACTTGCCGGTACCGGACCCGCCGACCACCCCGATGATCTCGCCGCGCTTCACCTCGAGGTCGAGCCCGTCGTGGATGACGGCTTCGCCGAAGCTGTTCCTGAGGCCGTGGACCTCGATGACGATGTCTTGCCCGGCGTCGCTCACAGCCATCCGATCTCGGTGAAGAAGACGGCGAAGAAGGCGTCGAGGACGATGACGAGGAAGATCGCCTGGACGACCGCGGTGGTCGTCCTCAGGCCCACCTCCTCGGCGTCCGACTTGACCTGCATGCCCTGGAAGCAGCCGGCGAGCGAGATGATTAGGCCGAAGACGGGGGCCTTGATCAGGAGCTGCCACAGGTCGGTCACCGGCACGACCTCGCGCATGCGCTGGACGAAGGTGACCGGCGGGATCTCCAGCGAGACCCAGCAGAAGACGGCGCCGCCGATGATCGCGACGATCGCGGCGTAGAAGCCGAGCAGAGGCATCATCAGGACGGTCGCGAAGACCCGCGGAAGGACGAGCGCCTCCATCGGCGAGACTCCGATGGTCCGCATCGCGTCCACCTCCTCCGCAAGCTTCATCGAGCCGAGCTGGGCCGCGAAGGAGGAGCCGGAGCGGCCGGCGACCATGATCGCGGTCATCAGCACGCCCAGCTCCTTGATCGAGCTCCGCCCGATGAGGTTGACCGTGAACACCTCCGCCCCGAACTGGCGCAGCTGCACCGCGCCCTGCTGGGCGATGACGATCCCGACGAGGAAGCTCATCAGGCCGATGATCCCGAAGGCGTGGACTCCCACCACCTCGAAGCGCTGGACGACGGCGTTCAGCCGGAATCGCCGCGGCTGGCGGATGACGTAGCCGATCGAAAGCAGCATCGCTCCGAAGAATCCGAGCAGTCCGACGAAGGTTCGTCCCGCCTCGACCGTCGCCCCGCCGAGCTGGGTGAGCACCCGTTCGAAGGGCGCCGGCGGATCCGGCCTGACCTTGACCGGCTGGTCCGCCTTCTCGACCTGTCGGAGCAGGTCCGCCGCGCCCTCGTCGGCGCCGACGATCTCGCCGCCCCGGTCGCGGGCCGTTCGATGCACGATCCAGGCGCCGATCGTGTCCATCCGGCCGATCCCGGAAAGGTCGATGAGGAAGTCCCGGCCCTTGAGACGGTCGAGCCGGTTGGGCAGGACTCCAAGCCTCGACAGCGTCAGGTCGCCCTGGAACCGGAGCACGCGGCGGCCTTCTTCGACGCTGTCAGTGAAACGGGCAACCGAGCTCATTCGCGCGTCATGCTTCAATTCCCAACGGCGGGCAACTATGGACAAAGGCCAGGTTCGAATGCTTGAGCCGAAGCGATGAAGGCTCGCCTCGCCATTTACGACATGGACCGGACGATCACCCGGCGCGCGACCTACACGCCGTTCCTGATCCATGCCGCCTCGAAGCTCGCGCCCTGGCGGCTCGTCCTGCTCCCGGTCGTGCTCCTGACGATGCTCGCCTATGTGCTGAAGCTGGTCGACCGGGGCCGGCTCAAGGAGATCAACTACACCCTCCTCATCGGCCGCGGGATAGCGCCCGAGCGGCTCGAGCCGGTCATCGAGAGCTTCGCCGAGAAGCAGCTCGCCTCCAACATCATGCCCGGCGCCCGCCGGGCCATCGCCGCGGACCGCGCCGCCGGGCGCCGCCTGGTCATGGCCACCGCCTCCTACCGCCTCTACGCCTCAGCAATCGCCCGCCGCCTCGGCTTCGACGACGTCATCGCCACCGAGACCGGGATCGACGCCAGGGGCCGGATCGTCGCCCGGATCGACGGCGCCAATTGCTACGGCCCGGCCAAGAAGGACATGATCCTCGCCTGGCTCCAGCGCGAGGGCCTCGAGCGCGACGCCGTCCACATCCGCTTCTATTCCGACCACGTCTCCGACCACCACGTCCACCGCTGGGCCGACGAAGCCGTGGCGGCGAACGCGCATTCGAGGCTGGTCCGGCTGGCGAGGACGGAAGGCTGGGAAGTGGTGGACTGGTCGGACGATGCCTCCCCATCGCCAGATGGGGAGGGGGACCACCCGAAGGGTGGTGGAGGGGTAGAAGGCTGGGACTCCTCGGGTTCGCGCGAGAACCTCTGAGGCGGCGCCAGTTACCCCTCCACCATGCTTCGCATGGTCCCCCTCCCCACCGCTTCGCGGCAGGGAGGCAGATTCACACCGCCCCCAGCGCCTGGTCGAAGTCGGCGATCAGGTCGTCCGCGTCCTCCACCCCGATCGAGATCCGCACCAGATTGTCGGTGATCCCCAGCGCCTGCTTGCGCTCGTCGGGCACCGACAGGTGGGTCATCGCCGCGGGGGCGCTGGCCAGGGTCTCGGTTCCGCCGAGGCTGACGGCAAGGTGGGCGATCTTAAGCGCGTCGAGGAAGGCGAAGGATTCGCGCTCGCCGCCCTTCAGGTAGAGCGAGAAGGTGGAGCCCGCCCCGGTGCAGTGGCGGCGGTAGATGTCCGCCTGCCGCTCGTCGGAGCCGCCCTCGAGGAAGCCGAGATAGCCGACGCTCTCGACCTTGGGATGGCTGCGGAGGAACGCGCACACCCTGGCGGCATTCTCGCCGGCGCGCGTCATCCGGAGCTCGAGGGTCTCGAGGCTCCTGAGCAGCATCCACGCCGTGTTCGGGTCCGTGATCGTCCCGATCGTGTTCCGAAGCATCCGGATCTGGTTGATCAGCTCCTTCGAGCCGGTGATCCCGCCCGCGACCAGGTCCGAGTGGCCGCCGGCATATTTGGTCAGCGAGTAGACCGAGAGATCCGCGCCCTGGCGTAGCGGCTGGGCCCAGAGCGGGCCGAGGAAGGTGTTGTCGATCGCGATCGGAGGCCGTTCGTCGCCGAGCACGGCGGAGCGCGCCGCAGCCACGGCCTCGACGTCGACCAGGGCGTTGGTCGGGTTGGCCGGGCTTTCGAGATAGATCAGCGAGACCCGGCCCATGGCCTTGGCGCGCTCCATCACGCCTTCGATCTCCTCGCGGGTCGCCCCGGCGGGGAAATCGAGCCACTTCACCCCGAAGCGGCCGAGGATCCGGGCGATCAGGGTCTCGGTCGCCGCGTAGAGCGGCCCGGAATGGACGACGACGTCGCCGGGCTGGACGAAGGCGAGGAGCAGGGTGCTGATCGCCGACATCCCCGACGAGAAGGTCAAGGCGTCCTCTGCATCCTCCCACAGGCTGAGGCGATCCTCGAGGATCTCCTGGTTGGGCCCGTTGAACCGCGAATAGACGAGGCCCTCGGCCCCGCCCGGGCGCTTTCCGGTCACGCCCTCGAAGAAGCGCTTGCCGGCGGCCGCGGTCTCGAAGACGAAGGTCGAGGTGAGGAAGATGGGCGGCTTAAGCGAGCCTTCCGAAAGCGTCGGATCGTAACCGAAGCCCATCATCAGGGTGGACGGCTTGAGCCGCCGTCCGCCGATTTCGAGAGCGCTCGCCTTGGGGCGCCGCCTCGGGGTGGCGCCGGTAATGTCGTTTTCGTCCTGCATGAACATGCCTCCTGCCGTGGAGACCGAGCCTGCCTTCGGCCAGGCTCACCGGCCGCGCGTGGAAGCGCGGCCCCGGGGGGTGAGGTCGGTTGCCCGCCGGCTCCCTAACCCATCAGGCGCCCGCGCCGCTAGAGCGTATCAACATCCGGTGAGGACGCGGTCCCCTAATTCCTTCCCGAGGTTTCTCGGGGAGGGGGACCGCGCGAAGCGCGGTGGAGGGGTTCTTTGGGATCAAAAAGAGCCCCTCCACCATGCTTCGCATGGTCCCCCTCCCTGCAGATGCAGGGGATTATTTTGGGTCGAATGTACGCTTGACCATGAGACCGCCCGAACTGGTAGCGTAGGTCGAAACACAATCGGGGAATGACGATCATGACCGACGCCCCAATCGCAAATGCCGACCAGTCCGCCAAATGGAACGACCGCCCCGGCCGCACTTGGGCCGAGCTCGGCGACCTGCTCGACCGGCTGTTCGAACCGTTCGTTCCGTTGCTGCTTCAGGAGATCGAACCGGTCGCCGGACGAAGATTCCTCGACATAGGCTGCGGCGCCGGAGCGCTTACCCTTGCCGCGGCCAGGCGCGGCGCTGCGGGGCTCGGGGTCGACATCTCGGCCCCGCTGATCGAGGCGGCCCGGGCTCGGGCGGAGCGGCTCGGAGCCGCCGGCGCACGATTCGTCCGGGGCGACGCGCAGTCCCACGATTTCGAAGCGGGGCGCTTCGACGCCCTGATCTCGCGCTTCGGAGTGATGTTCTTCGCCGACCCGGCGGCGGCCTTGCGCAACCTGCGCCTGGCGATGCGGCCGGGAGGAAGGCTGGCCTTCGTCGCATGGCGCAGCCCGGCCGAGAACGATTTCATGACCGCCGCGGAGCGCGCGGTCGCGGATCTCCTTCCCGGGCTGCCCGCCAGAGTCGCGGACGCTCCCGGCCAGTTCGGCTTCGCGGACTCCGGCCGGGTGGACTCGATCCTGGCGGAGAGCGGCTGGGTGGGCGTCGAGATCCGTCCGGTCGACGTCCAGTGCAGGCTGACGGAGGAGGAGCTAGGAGTCTACGCGCGGCGGATGGGACCGGTGGCGGACCTGCTCCCGAGCCTCGACGAGGCCACCCGGTACGAAGTGGAGCGGCGGCTGGATTCGACTTTTAGACCCTTTCTGAGCGACGGCGAGGCGCGCTTCACCGCCGCCTGCTGGATGGTGACTGCGCGGGCGTGACGAAACCGTCGTCCCAGCGAAGGCTGAGACCCCAGCGGGTGAAAAGCACCGAGCCCTTCACCCCCCGGGGCCCCAGCCTTCGCTGGGGCGACGCGCCCTACCCCAGCACCGCCCGAACCCAATCCGTCGTCCCAGCGAAGGCTGGGACCCCAGCGAGAACCAGGCACCGAGCCCTTCACCCCCCGGGGCCCCAGCCTTCACTGGGCGACGTGCCCTACCCCAGCATCGCCCCGATCCCCCAGACCACCCCGACCATGATCGGGGACCCCCGCAAGGTCCATCAGGAAGCCCGCCTTGAGCATCCGCGGCAGGCCGATGTGGCCGGTCGACCAGGCGATGGCGTTGGGGCCGGTGCCGG
>DASVUW010000487.1:0-2914 GCA_036386845.1 Allosphingosinicella sp.
GACGAGGCGCCGCATCGCCCTGGGTCTCCGGAAGCTGCGCGGCAAGCAGCTCGAAAATCCGTGGAAGAAGCATGACAACATTCCGCTCTGAAGACGCGCTGATCGGTCTCATCAGCCTGGCCATCGTGCCGTGGATCGGGCTCGACTCGCCGAGGGGCTCGATCAGCTCGATCTGGGTGTTGGGCGTGTCGACGAAGCACACCTTCACCCCCTGCGCCGGAAGGTCGAAGGGCTCGTGCACCTTGGTCGCGCCCATGACGTCCCGGTACAACAGGATGGATTTTTCGATCGACGGCGTTGCGACGCCGACATGGTTGAGGCGCCCAAGCTTCATTATCCCTCCTTCAGGCCGAGCTGGAAAAGCAGGTCCGCTGCGATGAGCGCGACCACAACGAAGCTCAGCGCGTGGAGCCCGAGCAGGAGCCCGAACTTGCTCCCCGCCTCGTCCCTGTCGACATAGGTGCGGTAGAGCGGCAGCCGCCCGTCCTTCAGCCCGCGCCGGATCCGCAAGGCAATCAAAGGCAGCAGCCCGGCCGCGATCGCGCCGACCAGCAGATCCTCGCCCTCGGCCATCAGCACGTCTCCATCGTCGACTTGCCGCCGGCGACCGCGAAGCCGCCGGCTCCGCGCACATAATGCTCGCTGAACCTGCGCGAGCCCGAATAGACGACGTCGAAGGACTCGTTCTTGTCGATGTTGAGGATCTTGCCCTCGATCGCCATCCCCGTGCCGTCCTCCTTCGCGCCCGTATCGTCGTAGACGAGCGGAACCTGCCCGATCCTGGCCGGTCCGTCCGGCCGAAGCTCGGTCAGGGTCAGCAAGGAGCAGCTATGGCCCTGCCCGGTGCCACCACCCTCGGCGGCCACCACCGGCCAATTGGAGAAGCGCGAATTGAGGCTCCAGCGGGCGAGCTGTCCGTCCGATCCGGTCGAAACCGCCGCCGGGAAGGCGCGGACGACCTCGAACCGGTCCGCGGCCGGTTTCAGGTAATGGACGGCGATCTTGCCGGCGCTGACATGGGCCGGGTCCTGCACCTTCCCCTCGCTGATCAGCACCGGCCCGAAAGCCGGCCAGATCAGCCGCCCTGGAGCGTAGCGAACCGCCTCGTCGGAGCTGTCGCCAGGGACCGAGAGAACCGCCTCCCCCCGGCTCCCGAACGCCGCCTCGAAGGCTCGGGCGAGCTGCTCCTCCGCAGGAAGCGCTCGAACGTCGGGAAGCGCCTTCGCCTCGACGAGGTTCGATTCCGCCGCTTCGTTCTCGGTGGGCATGGGAAGATCGATGATCCCGTCGTCGCCGCCCCCGGACATCCTGCCCAGCATCAGCCCCGCGACGATGGCGACGAGCAACCCCGTGAGACCGAGGATGATCCACAGCCGGCGCCGCGAAGGCGCGTGCGGTTCCACTTCGACGACCTCCTCCGCCGGAGCAGCGCTCCGATTCCCGAGCAGCCGCCGCTTCTCCGCCTGGAACTCCTCGTCGGTCAGAGCCCCACTCTCCCGAAGCCGTTGAAGCCGCTCCAGCTCGTCGTAGCGCGAGCTCATGCGCAGGCGGCTTTCAGCTTCAGTTCGCGCGCCAGCGGCAGCGCGTGGCGGCGTGTGAGGGGCGCTAGTTGAATTGACGGCTCGACGTCCGGATCGATCCAGACGGCTTCCTCTATCTCCGCCGAGGCGCACACTTCCCCTGCAAGCGTGACTGCAAAGAGTTCGGCATCGACGGTCGATCCAGGCTCGTTGGCGGCGGGCGCGCTGTAGAAGCCCAAAGCGCGGCAGGACTCAGGTTTCAGACCGCAGCCGAGTTCCTCGAAAAGCTCGCGCTCGAGGGCGGCGAGGTCGGTCTCGCCGCCGGTGCGCTTGCCGCCGGGCTGCATGAAGGCCGCCGTTCCCCGTTTCCGCACCAGAAGCGTCTCGCCGGCCGAATTCAGCACGACCGCGGCGACGATGCCGATCCGAGTTCCAGCCGCTGCGTCAGAGCGGAATGTTGTCATGCTTCTTCCAGGGGTTCTCGAGCTGCTTGTCCCTCAGCTTCCTCAGCCCCAGCGCGATCCGCCGCCGGGTCGAATGCGGCATGATCACCTCGTCGATGAAGCCCTTCGACGCCGCCACGAACGGGTTGGCGAAGCGCTCCTCATATTCGCGGGTTCGCTCGGCGATCTTTTCCGGGTCGCCTATGTCCTTTCGGAAGATGATCTCGACCGCGCCCTTGGCGCCCATCACGGCGATCTCGGCGGTCGGCCAGGCGTAGTTCAAGTCTCCGCGCAGGTGCTTGGACGCCATGACGTCGTACGCGCCGCCATAGGCCTTGCGGGTGATCACGGTGATCTTCGGAACCGTCGCCTCGGCATAGGCGAAGAGCAGCTTCGCGCCGTTCTTGATGATCCCGCCATGCTCCTGCGCGACTCCCGGAAGGAAGCCGGGCACGTCGACGAAGGTGACGATGGGGATGTCGAAGGCGTCGCAGAAGCGCACGAAGCGGCCGGCCTTCTTCGAGCTGGCGATGTCGAGCACGCCCGCGAGCACCATCGGCTGGTTGGCGACGACCCCGACGGTGCGGCCCTCGATCCGCCCGAAGCCGACGATGATGTTGGCCGCGTGGTTCGGCTGGATCTCGAAGAAGTCGCCCTCGTCCAGAACCTTCCGGATCAGCTCGTGCATGTCGTAGGGCCTGGCGGCGCTGTCGGGGATGAGCGTGTCGAGGCTCGGCTCAGCCCGGTCCCAGGGATCGGCGGTCGGCCGCTCCGGTCCGTCGTGGCGGTTGGAGAGCGGGAGGAAGTCGAAGAAGTCGCGGGTCGCCAGCAGCGCCTCGATGTCGTTCTCGAAGGCTACGTCTGCCACGCCCGACTTGGTCGTGTGAGTGACCGCGCCGCCAAGCTCCTCCTGGGTCACCACTTCGTTGGTGACGGTCTTCACGACGTCCG